>CALGIA010000489.1 GCA_937916005.1 uncultured Rhodospirillaceae bacterium | reverse complement strand
CCAGCTGAGCTAACCGCCCATTTCCGGTCGCGATGATATAGCAAACCCATCGTCGCGACAAAGTAATCCGGGGCAATTCCGGTCCCGAAAGAAAACCGGCCGCCAAACAGGCGGCCGGCTGTAACCAATCCCGAACGGGTTTAGTTAACGGCTTCTTTCAATCCCTTGCCAGCCTTGAATTTGGGCTGAACAGAAGCGGGAATATTGATGGGTTCGCCGGTCCTCGGGTTACGCCCCTTGGATGCTTTACGATTCGCCGTACTGAACGTGCCGAAACCAACCAGCCGGACTTCCTGTCCGCCCTTCAGCGAACTGGTAATGGTATCGAACACGGCATCGACTGCCTTTGCTGAATCCGCCTTTGAAATACCTGTGTCGGAAGAAACTTGCGCCACGAGATCATTTTTGTTCACGTCGGGCCCCCTTTGAGGTGTTGAAAAAAATTCGAGAGATCGTCCGTAAAACTCACCGTTTTCCGGAAACATACCCCGGGCCGCTTGAGCGACGGACGGGATTTTAAATCGCCGGTCTTAATGCCGTCAATCTAAGAACCCGCAGAATTTGTGAAATTCTGCGGGTTTTTAGAGGTTTTCACGGGTTTTTCGCGAATCATCGCCGTATCGATTCGTTTAATGGGTGATGACGCCACTCGCGTCGTCCTTGCCCGGCGTGCCTGCGACGGCATCATCGGCGGGCTCGGCCCACTCAATAGGCACCGGCGCAATCGTCAGGGCATTGGCGATGACCTCGTCCACCGTTGAAACCGGAACAATTTCCAATCCGCGTTTCACATTGTCGGGAATCTCCGCCAAATCCTTTTCGTTATCCTTCGGGATCAGCACTTTGACAATGCCGCTACGCAGCGCCGCAAGAAGTTTTTCCTTCAATCCGCCGATCGGCAATATGCGGCCACGCAAGGTGATTTCACCGGTCATGGCAACATTGCAGCGCACCGGAATTCCGGTCATCGCCGATACAATCGAAATGCACATGGCGACACCGGCGGAGGGTCCGTCCTTCGGCGTGGCGCCTTCCGGCACATGAACATGAATGTCCGTCTTCTCAAAAGTAGTCGGAACAATCCCGAATTCAGTGGACCGGGACCGGACATAGCTTCGCGCCGCCTGAATCGATTCCTGCATCACGTCGCCGAGCTTCCCGGTATGCATCACGTTGCCCTTGCCGGGGACAATCACCGCCTCGATGGACAGCAATTCGCCGCCGACCTCGGTCCAGGCCAGCCCGGTGGTGACGCCGACCAAATCTTCCAGTTCGATTTCACCGTAGCGATAACGCCGCACGCCGGCGTATTTCTCCAGGTTGCGGCGTGTGATCCGTACGGATTTGCGCTTGGTCAAAATGATATCCTTGACCGACTTACGCGCGAGATTGGCGAGTTCACGCTCCAGGTTACGCACCCCGGCTTCGCGGGTGTAATAACGGATCAGATCACGGATCGCATCGTCGGAAATCGCCCATTCGCCTTTTTTAAGCCCATGGGACTTCACCTGTTTGGAAATGAGATGGCGCTTGGCTATCTGAACCTTTTCATCTTCGGTGTAGCCGGCCAGGCGGATGATCTCCATCCTGTCCATCAGGGGCTGGGGCATGCGAAGCGTATTCGCCGTGGTCACGAAAAGAACATCGGACAGATCGTAATCGACCTCCAGATAATGGTCGGCGAAAGTGTTGTTCTGTTCCGGATCAAGCACCTCCAACAGCGCCGACGACGGGTCGCCGCGCCAATCCGCGCCGAGCTTGTCGATTTCGTCGAGAAGGAACAGCGGGTTGGATGTCTTGGCCTTTTTCATGCCCTGAATGACCTTGCCGGGCATGGAACCGATATAGGTGCGGCGGTGGCCCCGGATCTCGGCCTCGTCCCGCACACCGCCAAGGGACATGCGAACGAAGCTACGGCCGGTCGCCCGCGCGATGGATTTGCCCAACGACGTCTTTCCGACGCCGGGAGGACCCACGAGGCACAGGATCGGCCCCTTGATCTTCTTCACACGGTGTTGCACGGCAAGATATTCGATAATCCGTTCCTTGACTTTCTCAAGCCCATAATGGTCCTGATCAAGCACTTTCATGGCGGCTTTCAGATCACGCCGCACGCGGGAGCGTACTTCCCACGGAATGCTCAGCAGCCAGTCCAGATAGTTGCGCACCACCGTCGCCTCGGCCGACATGGGGCTCATGGCGCGTAATTTCTTGAGCTCCTGCATGGCCTTTTCCTTGGCCTCCGCGGTGAGCTTGGTTTCGTTGATCTTGTCTTCGAGTTCGCTGGCCTCGTCGCGGCCGTCTTCGCCCTCCCCGAGTTCCTTCTGAATCGCTTTCATCTGCTCGTTCAGATAATACTCGCGCTGGGTCTTCTCCATCTGGCGCTTGACCCGGTTGCGAATGCGCTTTTCAACCTGAAGAACGTCGATTTCGGATTCCATGAAGGAATAGGCGCGCTCAAGGCGCTCGGTGGTGGAGATCGTTTCCAGCAATTCCTGCTTTTCCGAAATTTTCAAAGCAAGGTGCGAGGCCACCGTATCGGCCAGCTTGCTCGGATCATCGATCTGATTGAGCGACACAAGGACTTCCGGCGGAATTTTCTTATTGAGCTTGATGTATTGCTCAAACTGGGTGATGACCGAACGTCCCAGCGCTTCCAGCTCCTTGGCGTCCTGTTCTTCCTCGACGATAGGATGGGCTTCGGCCTGGAAGAAATCCCCATTTTCCGTGAAACGTGTGATTTTCGCGCGCCGGCTGCCTTCGACAAGGACCTTCACGGTTCCGTCGGGCAGCTTAAGGAGCTGCAACACGGTGCCAATGGTGCCGACCAGATGAATGTCATCCGTCGCGGGATCATCCTGGCTGGCGTTCTTTTGCGCAACCAGCAGAATCTGCTTGTCGTCCTGCATGACATCTTCAAGCGCGCGCACTGATTTTTCGCGCCCGACGAAAAGCGGCACGATCATATGCGGAAAAACCACGATGTCGCGGAGTGGAAGGACCGGGAAAAGATTGTCGCGCTGGGTTTCTGACATATTGCCTCTTTAATCCTATTGAACTACGGCCCGGTACGGGACCTGGATGTTTATAGTGGATAATGATTAAATTG
>CALGIA010000488.1 GCA_937916005.1 uncultured Rhodospirillaceae bacterium | reverse complement strand
GGTAATGGCCGCGCCCAGCGCGTCGCTCAGTTTCGTGACTTGAAAATCCATGATCGGCCCGTTCTGATTTATACTTAGTTATCTAAGTAATTATATATAATTGGACGGTTTTTGTCTAGCCATTCCGGCAGGACCTCCACAGGACCCCGCATGGCATTCGCCCTTGCGGCGCAGGCGGGCTTGCCGGAGAATGCGCCGAATTCAGACCACCAGACTTGGGAGCCCCCAATGGCCGAAGCCTTTATCTGCGACGCGATCCGTACCCCCGTTGGCCGCTATGGCGGCGGGCTCAGCTCGGTGCGCACCGATGATCTGGGCGCCGTGCCCATCAAGGCGCTGATGGACCGCAACCCGGACGTCGATTGGGCGACCATCGACGACGTATATTACGGCAACGCCAACCAGGCGGGCGAGGACAATCGCAACGTGGCGCGCATGGCGGGCCTGCTGGCCGGGCTGCCCATCGAGGTCGGCGGCGCCACGGTGAACCGCCTGTGCGGGTCCGGGCTGGAAGCGCTGACCCAGGCGTCCCGCGCGGTCCGTCTGGGCGAAGCGCACATGGCCATCGCCGGCGGGGTCGAAAGCATGTCGCGCGCGCCGTTCGTGATGGCCAAGGCGGACAGCGCCTTTTCGCGCAAGGCCGAAATTTACGACACCACCATCGGCTGGCGCTTCGTCAACCCGAAGATGGAGGAACTCTACGGCGTCGACGCCATGGGCATGACCGCCGAAAACCTGGCCGAGCAATATCAGATCAGCCGGGAAGACCAGGACAAGTTCGCCATGTGGTCCCAGCAAAAGGCCAGGGACGCGCAGGATGCGGGTCGCCTGGCGGGAGAAATCGTGGCCGTCGCCATTCCCCAGCGGCGCGGCGACGATGTGATCGTCGACACGGACGAACATCCGCGCCTGACATCGCTGGAAACGCTGGCCGGCCTGCGGGCCGCCTTCACGAAGGACGGCACGGTCACGGCGGGCAACGCATCGGGCGTCAATGACGGCGCCGCGGCCCTGATCATCGCCGATGAGGAAACCGCGAAGAAAAACGGCCTGACGCCGCGCGCCCGCATCGTCGGCGCGGCCACCGCCGGCGTGCCGCCGCGCATCATGGGGATCGGCCCGGTGCCGGCGACCCGCAAGGTGCTGGCGCTGACCGGCCTGTCGCTCGGCGACATGGACGTGATCGAGCTCAACGAAGCCTTCGCCGCCCAGTCCCTGGCCTGCACCCGCGAGCTCGGGCTGGATGACGACGATCCGCGCATCAATCCCAATGGCGGGGCCATCGCGCTCGGCCATCCGCTGGGCTGCAGCGGCGGACGGCTCGCCACCACGGCGCTGCATGAGCTGGAACGCACCGGCGGCCGTTACGCGCTCTGCACCATGTGCATCGGCGTCGGCCAGGGCATTGCGGTGATCATCGAACGGGTGTGACCGTTCCTAATCGCGGGAGTACGCATGAGCAAACCGACCAGAGACCGCGTCGCCGGCATATTCCGGCAATATGTCAGCGACGAAGACGAAATGGCGGCGCTGCTGGGCGGGGAGCCGATCCTGACCGCGCTTAGCCTGGATTCCCTTGCCACGCTCAAGTTGATCACCGAAATCGAAATTGAATTCGGCAAGCGGTTCGACATGGACACCATCGAACAGACGCTCCAATCCATCGACAGCCTGACGGCCTATCTGGACTCATGACCGGCTTTATGTCGCCCCGTGACCTGGTCCGGCGCGGCGCCGAACGTCACGGCGCGCGTCTCGCCGTGACCAGCCCGGACGTCAATCTCACCTACCGGGAGCTGGCCGGACGGACCGCGCGCATCGCGGACATTCTGAAACGAACCGGCGTGGGGCCGGGCATTCAGGTCGCCATCATGCTGTCCAACTGCCCGGAATTCCCGATCTGGTATTTCGGGGTGTTTGAGGCAGGCGGCATTGCGGTCTCGCTTCCTCTGACCCAGACGCTGGCGGAAACGGAAGATTTGTTGAAAACCGCGGGAATTTCATTTCTGGTCGCGTCCGACGAATCGGCCCTGCCGCGCGGGATCGGCTTCAACCCGGCGGCGTCACCGGGCGCGGCGCGTGGGACCACGCTTTGGCGCGTGGACCGGGACCCCGCGAAACTGGCGACAACGCCCTGGACCCCGCAAGGGTATCTGCAGCGGCAGTTTTCATCGGGCTCCACCGGACGGCCGAAACACATCATGAGATCCGAATTCAGCACGTTCGCTTTTTCGCGCGCCGCATGCGAAACAACGGATTTGCGCGAGGGCGAGCGGTTTCTGGTGGTCGCCTCCTTAGGCCAGACATTAGGTATCAGCTGTCTTATGACGGCGTTTTATCTTGGTGGCAGCGTGGCCCTGGCGCCCCGCTTCCTGCCGCCCCACATCATCGACCTCGCGCGCCGTTTCAAACCAACCGTATTGCGGATGACTCCGCCCATGGTTGAGACATTGGCGACCTGCTTGATTGAGGACGGCGATGAACGGGCCTTTGAGAGTCTGAAGCACTGTGAATGCTGTACGGGAATGTTGAGCAAGGCAGCCCATGACGCCTTTCTGCGGCGCTATGGAATATCGGTTCATCCGCACTATGCGACGTCGGAATGCCGGTCCGGCACAATCGACCTGGAAGACGATTTCGAGGAAGGCAGGGTCGGGCGGCCCTTTTCGGGAACCACGGTCAAGATCCTGGATGAGGCCGGCAAACCCTGCCCCACGGGCGCGCCCGGCGACATTGCCATCCGGAGCCCGGCGGCGGCGGACCATTATATCGACGACCCCGAAGCAACGGCCCGAACATTCCGCGACGGCTATGTGGTTCCCGGCGACAGGGGCTATCTGGACGATCAGGGACGCCTGCATGTGCTCGGCCGGTCCGACATCATCAATATCGGCGGCTCCAAGGTCGATCGGCTGGAGGTCGAGCGCGTGATCCGCGACGCCTTGCCCGTGACCGATGTGGTGGTGATGGAAGGCCGGCGCGCCGGGTCGCCCGCCATCAGGGCGGTGATCGAAGGCGACCCCGCCGTGGTCACCCGTGCATCGGTGATCGCCGCCTGCCGCGCCAAGCTGTCGGCTTACAAGGTTCCGGCGCAGGTTCAGGTGGTCGAAAAATTCGATCGGGACGCCAACGGCAAGGCACTCAAATCGTTTTTTGAGGGTCTGACGCCTGACGAGCCCCCGATTGACGCGCAACGGCTTGACGCGCCAGACGCTCCCGATGGGGAAAATAATTGATCAGCACCTGGCCCGGACCCCGTTCCCGCTGATCCTGTTCGAGCGGCGCGAGTAATGACGCCAGGATGCCGCGTTCATCCATGCCCGCCAACTCGCCATCGACGCCGAGCGCCGGATGGAAATTCACCTCAACCTCCAATTCATCTCCCGCCCCATCAACATAGAAATTCGTCACCGGGACAATGCGCAGCCCGGCCACCGACTGGAACAGTTTTATGGGCGCGGTGGAAAAATTGCAGTTGATTCCGAATACGGGCAATTGAACGCACTCCCCGTGGGGAGCGCCATCCAGATAGTAGAATACCGGCCGGCCATCCTCCAGAAAGCGCTTCATTTTAACCAGCGCCAAGCCGCCCATGGTGGCCATGGGAATTGAAAAAACCCTGCCGTACTGAATGACCCAGCGGGCGAAGATGGCTATCCGGGGAATTGTCCTGGCCAGCGCATAATCAGAATGGTCGCGCGCGCCATGATGCCAGCCGACGAACGCCACCGGCTTGCCGTCGCCCAGCAGTTCCCGGACCCTGTCCAGCCCGTGATAGCGATAGGCCAGGGTTTCGTATTTTGCCGAATTATCGGGCATTCGGGCCGCGTCCTCGGCGGAGATTATCCGATTGGGATAGGACTGGTTTTTGACACGGCCCAATTGTTTGGCCTCAAAATGCCTGATGGCTTCGTAATATTCCGATATGGTCATGTCGGGCGCGAGAAACCGGCGGGCTGCTTCCATCAATTGCAAAGCATGCCTCTGCGCGCCCGTGAGGGGAGGATGGGGGGGATCAGGGGGCTCGACCATAGGGCGCAGGGCTTTCCACGAGAGCGTCAATTTGAACTCATGTTATCGTAACATGAAATTCCTTCAAAATGGGTGAGAGACAGGATGATCACGCTGGACACGGTTTCCATTGAACGGCTCTTCCGCATCGACGGCGACATCGCCATGGTCACCGGCGCGGGCAACGGCATCGGGCGCATTGCCGCCATGACACTGGCCGGCGCGGGCGCGGTGGTCATGGTGACCGACATCGACGGCGCCGCCGCCGAGCGCGTGGTCGATGAAATCGCATCGGGCGGCGGCCGGGCCGAACCGTTTACGCTGGATGTGGCGGACCGGCCGGCGGTGAAATCCACCATCGCCGAGATTGCCGGCCGCTTCGGCGGCATCCAGATACTGATCAACAATGCGGGCATCGGGCGGCGCGGCCCGGCGGAAGATCTGTCCGACGAGGACTGGGACGCGGTGGTCGAAATCAACATGACCGCGCCGTTCATCTGCGCCCGGGAAGCCGGCCGTCACATGCTGGCCGCCGGCAACGGGCGCATCATCAACGTATCGTCCATCATGGGGCTGGTCGGCAATGATCTGTTCCCCCATCTGCCCTACATGGCGACCAAGGGCGCGCTGGTGAACATGACCCGGGCGTTGGCCCTGGAATGGGCCGCGCGCGGCGTGCGGGTCAACGCCATCGCGCCGAGTTTCTTCAAAACCAATTTCGGCCAGGCCATGTGGCAGGACCCGGAACGGGTTAAATTGGTGGAAGACCGAACCCCCATGGGCCGTTTCGGCGAACCGGAAGAACTCGCCGGCGGCATTCTCTATCTGGCCAGCCCCGCATCCTCCATGGTCACCGGCCACACGCTCGCAATCGACGGCGGCTGGCTGGCGCGGTAGGGGGATGGGGAGCAATCCGCTTCGACGGGATATCCCGCCTGTTCGGGAAAAGCCAGGTCGGCTCTCGAGCGCAAGGCGGACATGAGTGAATTAGGATTGCAGAACCTGTTAGCCAATGTCTTCGCAAACATCAGCTTTCCAGAATCGGATCGAATGGACAACCTCGTGAGAGGTCACTCTTCCGCAACGCCTCTCGCCCACGGGTATCCGTCAGGATGGCGTTGCCTCATCACCTCATTTCCTTCGACGAAAAATTCCTCCGTCGCAGATATGTCGGTATTCCCGACTTTATAATTGACCGTATAAAGACCGCTGGTATCGAAATCTGGATATTTCGCCATCAAATTTTTGCAAAGCTGGAAATCCGGCCCCTCTCTGAGTTCTGGAATTGAGCGGCGGTGCCACAATGTGTTCAGCGCCAGAGCTATATCGTGCCGGACCAGATAACAGTTCACGTCGACGAGGTGCACGGCCGGGTCATACCAGGTTGCCCAGCGGCCCAAACTCTGACAATCGTCGCGACCGATAATCGGGCCGTCGCCCTCGAAAATTTTCCTTAAAGCGTAGACCCACTGCAACCCACGCGCGGTGAGCATCTCCATCATCGATGAGATATGGTTCGGATCGAACCAGTTATCTTCGTCGAGAAAACAGACATAGCGACCGTGAACCAGGTGTGTCATAGCCCCATATATGCGGTGGCCATTGAAACCATCGGCCCCGGTATTGTATGGCAGGGTTAGCAGATGAACCGGATGCTGCGGATCTTGTGGTATTGATTTCCGCACTGCCTGTTCCCCATTTGGCCCGTCCGCGACCACGAGATGTTCGATGTTGGGGTAGGTTTGGGCCTGCACGCTTTCAATTGCGCGGGCAACGTCTTCAGTTCCCATCGTGGGGGTAATG
>CALGIA010000487.1 GCA_937916005.1 uncultured Rhodospirillaceae bacterium | reverse complement strand
GATTATCCCTGCAACCTGGAAAAATGTTGTGTCGTCTCAATTGGCGACAACCATCGGCAATGACCATGGCGTCACGGTGTCGACGATCGAACATTTGATGGCGGCGCTGGCCGGTTGTGAAATCGACAATGTCGTGGTCGAGGTGGACGGGCCTGAGCTTCCGATCATGGATGGCAGTGCCGCGCCTTTCGTCAATCTTATCGAAAAATCCGGTGTGGTTGAGCAGCATGCGCCGCGCAGGGCGATTCGAATTCTCAGCCCGATAACAGTGGAAGATAACGAAAAATCATTGTCGCTGATGCCGGCGGATGGGTTTTCGATCAGCTTCGAAATTGATTTCAACAAATCATCCTTGGCGCGTCAGCATTTGGCGATAGTGCCGGTGAACGGGACATTCAAATCTGATATCGCCAAGGCGCGGACATTCGGCTTCGCCGAAGATGTTGACCGGATGAGAAACGCCGGCCTGGCGCTTGGCGGATCGCTTGATAATGCGATCGTGATCAGTGGTGGTCAGGTTCTGAACCAGGGCGGCCTCCGCTATGAGGACGAATTCGTTCGCCATAAGATACTGGATTGCGTGGGCGATCTTTATTTGGCCGGCGCTCCGATTATCGGCCATGTCCGCGGGACCAGGTCCGGACACGCCCTGAATCACCAGCTGCTGCGGGCTTTGTTCGAGCAGGAAGAGGCCTGGTGTTACACGACCCTTGCCGAACACGGCGCGCTTCCAGGGACCCTTCCTGAGGTCACGGCCCCGATTTCCACCAATGATTCCGAGCCCAGCATAGCGCTCGTCTAAGGCTCCTCCTCTCTACAGCCTCCGTCCGCGTACCCTCGACATGAGTCGCGGCGTCATTCCTTTAGTGCTATAATCAAACATATGGATTGGCCGGTGTTAATCGCCGCGTCGCGGTAGAGGTGAGCCGAAAATTGACGAGATGGATGAGTAAGATTTCTGGGATCGGCCTGGCGTTGGGGGTTGCCCTGGCGCTCGGCGCATGCGGATCCACGAAAGAGCAGGACATCAGCGCCGGCAAGCCGGTTCAGGCGATCTATAACGAAGCCGTCAATGCGCTTGAGGCGAAAAATTATAATCGGGCGGCCAAATTATTCGACGATGTGGAACGTGAGCATCCCTATTCGGTTTGGGCGACCAAGGCGCAATTGATGGCTGGATATTCGCATTATCAAGCGGGCCAATATGACGAGGCGGTTATCGCTATCGACCGGTTTATCCAATTGCACCCGGGTAATCGCGACGTCGCCTATGCGCATTACCTGAAAGCGCTGTCCTATTATGAACAGATATCCGATGTGGTTCGTGACCAGGGGACAACTGAAAGCGCCCGCACCGCATTGACCGAAGTCATCCGGCGGTTCCCCAATACCCGCTATGCACGCGATGCCAGGCTTAAATTGGACCTTACCAAGGATCATCTTGCGGGAAAGGAAATGGAAGTCGGGCGCTATTACCTGATGCGTGAGCATTATTTGGCTGCGATCAATCGTTTCCGCCGGGTCGTCGATGATTATCAGACGACCAGCCACGTTCCCGAAGCGTTGCATCGTCTGGTGGAATCCTATTCCGCGCTTGGTATCGAGAATGAGGCGCGCAAAGCCGCCGCAGTCCTGGGGCACAACTTCCCTGGCAGTGAATGGTATATCGACAGCTACACCATCGCCGCCGGTGAAGACGTCCGCAAAAAGTCAGCCGACAAAAAAGGCTTTCTCACGCGGGCGTGGGACTGGGTGTTTTGACGGCGGATGCTCGTATCGCTCTCCATTCGCGATGTGGTCCTCGTTGAACGGCTTGATTTATCCTTCTCCGGCGGCCTCTGCGTTTTAACCGGCGAAACGGGCGCCGGAAAATCGATCCTGCTGGACGCGCTCGGTCTTGCGCTCGGCGCGCGGGGCGAAAAAAACCTGGTCCGCCGCGATGATGACAAGGGACCACAACAGGCGTCCGTGGTCGCGGAATTCAGTGTTGGCGAAAAACACCCGGCAATCGAAATTCTCCGCAACCACGACCTTGATATCCCCGAACCCGGCGAATCCCTTATTTTGCGGCGCGTGCTCACGGCTGACGGCCGGAGCCGGGCGTTCGTCAATGACCAGTCAATAAGCATAGGAATATTGCGCGCGCTCGGCGAAGCCCTGGTCGAGATCGAGGGCCAGTTCGCCAGCCAGGGGTTGCTTGATGTGGCCATGCATCGACCGGCCCTTGATGCCTTCGGCGGGTTCGGCGCCCTGAAACGCGGGACTGCCGAGACCTATGAGGCCTTGCGGTCAGCCGAGGCGGCGCTCGTCCAGGCGCGGGAAAATTTCGCCCGCGCCCGTGAAGAAGAAGAATTCCTGCGGCACGCCGTGGAAGAATTGGCGGGGCTTGATCCCCAATCAGGGGAGGAAGCGGAGCTTGCGGCGCGGCGTGGTTTCCTGATGAATGGCGAAAAACTGACGGCTGCCCTGTCCGAGGCCATTGCTTCCCTGGCGGAGGGCG
Organism: uncultured Rhodospirillaceae bacterium; assembly: GCA_937916005.1. Lineage (GTDB taxonomy): Bacteria > Pseudomonadota > Alphaproteobacteria > MPNO01 > MPNO01 > CALGIA01. The sequence continues at coordinate 4,454 of CALGIA010000487.1, read as the reverse complement.
ATACCGACGGGGTGGAGACGCGGATCGGCGTGGCCCAGCGGGAAGTGTCCCGGTTTGTCGACCAAGCCGGCGGCCGGCTGGATGAGGTCATCAATACGCTCAATCGGGCGGCGGCGGAAGCGGCCGAGGCCGGCGCGCAGCTTGCAAATCTGGTGATCGAGCTCGACGCCGACCCGGCCGAACTGGAACGCGCGGAAGAAAGACTGTTCACCTTGCGGGCTGTTGCGCGCAAGCACGGGGTGGGGGTCGACGGGCTGCCGGCATTAAGGGCGGAATTCGAAGAAAGCCTGGCCTCTTTGGATGATTCGACGTCTCGGATAGAAGCTTTGGAAGCGGTGGAAAAAATCGCCCGCGCTGCCTATGTGGAGGCCGCGGAAATTCTGAGCGGCAAACGCGCCGCTGCGGCGGTGAAGCTTGATAAGGCAGTCGCCGTCGAATTGCCGCCGCTGAAACTGGAAAAAGCCCGGTTTCGCACTGTCGTCGAACGCGCGCCTGACTCAGGCTGGGGTCCGGCCGGATTTGACCGGGTGACGTTCGAGGTTGCGACCAATCCGGGACAGGAACCCGGGTCATTGGCTCGTATCGCGTCCGGTGGCGAACTCGCCCGGTTTACCCTGGCGCTGAAAGTGGCGCTCAGCGAAACCAATTCGGTTTCCACGCTGGTCTTCGATGAAGTCGATTCAGGTATCGGCGGCGCAACGGCGGCGGCGGTCGGCGAACGCCTGGAACAGCTTGCGGATCGGGTTCAGGTGCTCGTGGTCACCCATTCCCCGCAGGTCGCTGCCCGTGGCGCCGCCCATTGGCGTGTGGCCAAGGGGGGCAACAAAACCCGGACCAGGACCACCGTCAATAAGCTGGCTGATGACGCAAGGCGTGAGGAAATCGCCCGTATGCTGGCCGGCGCAAAAATCACCGATGAAGCCCGGGCCGCCGCCGACAGCCTGATTGCCGGAGACCGTAAATGACCGACGCGGTTGTTTCGGGCGGTGCTGCAGTTGAGGCCCTTTCGGAGAGGGAAGCCGCCAGGGAACTCGCCCGTCTTGCGTTCGAAATCGGATTTCATGACCGGCTTTATCATCAGAAAGATACGCCCGAAATTTCCGACGAGGCCTATGACGCCCTGGTTCGCCGCAACCGGGAAATAGAAGCCCGGTTTCCTCATCTGCAGCGGTCGGATAGCCCGTCCCTGCGGGTCGGTGCGGCGCCCGCGGAAGGCTTCGACAAGGTCCCCCATTCGGTCCCCATGCTCTCCCTCGGTAATGCGTTCAGCGCGGAGGACGTGCATGAGTTTTTTGGACGCATCCGGCGATTTTTAGGGCTGGACGAGACTGAACCCGTGGACGTGGTGGCCGAACCCAAAATCGACGGGGTGTCAGCGTCGGCGCGCTACGAAAACGGTGAGTTCACCATCGGCGCCACGCGCGGTGACGGGGTGACCGGTGAAAATATCACGCAGAATCTTCGCACCGTGATCGATTTCCCCCTGACGTTGAGGGACGATTTTCCCAAGATCGTTGAAGTCCGTGGCGAAGTTTATATGGGCAAGCCGGATTTTGCCGCGCTGAATCAGGCACGGGCGTTGAAAGGGGAGGCCGTGTTCGCCAACCCGCGCAATGCGGCAGCGGGATCATTGCGCCAGCTCGATTCCCGGATTACCGCCGGGCGCAGGCTGCAATTCTTCGCCTATGCCTGGGGCGAACTGTCCGAGCCCGTCGCCGATACCCAGAAAGGTTTCCTCGATCGGCTCACCGGCTGGGGCTTCCAGGTCAACCCTCTGGCACAGCTGTTCACCGACGCGGAGTCCGTGCTGGCTTATTATGAAAAAATTGCCAATGACCGCGCCCATTTGCCCTATGACATCGACGGTGTGGTCTACAAGGTCAACCGGCTCGATTGGCAACAGCGGCTCGGCATGGTCAGCCGTGCGCCGCGCTGGGCGATCGCCCATAAATTCGCTGCCGAACAGGCGCGGACGGTTTTGCGCGAAATTACCATACAGGTCGGGCGCACGGGCGCGCTGACGCCGGTCGCCAATCTTGAACCGGTGACGGTTGGCGGCGTCGTGGTCAGCCGCGCCTCGCTCCATAACAGGGATGAGATTGCGCGTCTCGGGGTCCGGGAAGGCGATACGGTGATCATTCAACGGGCCGGTGACGTCATTCCCCAGATTGTCGAGGTGGTGATGGACGCCCGGCCCGACGGGACGAAAGAATTTGTGTTTCCCGATAAATGCCCCGATTGCGGCAGCCTGGCCGCCCGTGAAGACGGTGAGGTGGTGACACGATGCACGGGGGGATTGATCTGCCCTGCCCAGGCGGTCGAGCGGCTCAGGCATTTCGTGTCCCGAAATGCATTCGATATCGAGGGACTGGGCGCAAAACATATTGAAACCCTGTGGCAGGAAGGCGTGATCAAAACCCCCGGCGATATTTTCCGGCTGGAGAAAATGGAACGAAACGGTGACATCGCCTTGTCCAAGCGCGAAGGCTGGGGGGCCAGATCGACGGAAAATCTGTTCCAGGCGATCCGGGACCGCCGGAACATTGCTTTCGACCGCATGATCTTCGGCCTTGGCATTCGTCAGGTCGGTCAGACAACCGCAAAACTATTGGCGCGGCATTATGGCGATTTGCCCAACTGGCGCGCCGCCATGGACCGGGCCCAGCCCCGCGAAGGTGACGATTATGACGAACTCACCGCCATCGATGGGATCGGACCCGTGGTGGCCTCTGATATCCTCGATTTTTTTGCCGAGGCGCATAATGTCGATTTGCTCACCGATCTCGGGAATGTTCTTAATATTGAAGCACTGGAAGCGCCTGCCGCCGAGTCCCCCGTGTCGGGCAAAACCGTCGTGTTCACCGGAAGCCTGTTGACCATGACCCGGGCCGAGGCCAAGGCGCGGGCCGAATCCCTCGGCGCAAAAGTCGCCGGGTCCGTGTCGAAAAAAACCGATTACGTGATCATCGGCGCCGATGCCGGATCCAAGGCCAGGAAGGCTCAGGATCTGGGCGTTGCCATTTTGACCGAGGATCAATGGCGGGATCTGGTTGGGGCCTGATTAGAGCGCCGCAGTCGCCGCCGCAAGCCACTGCGCTGTTTCCGGGTCCACCAGCGGCGTAATCGTTTCCCGCACCCGGTCATGATAGGCATCGAGCCAGGCAATTTCGTTGGGTGTCATCAGGGACACATCAATCAGCGCATGATCGATCGGGGCCAGCGTAATGGTCTCAAACGCCAGCATATCCCGCCCGTCCGACGGGTTTTCCGACGGTATGACGATCACAAGATTTTCGATCCGGATGCCATATTCGCCGGTTTTGTAATAGCCCGGCTCGTTCGACATGATCATGCCCGGGCGAAGCGCAACGGTGGATCCCTGCTTGCCGATCCGCGCCGGCCCTTCGTGGACGCCCAGAAAACTTCCCACCCCGTGGCCGGTGCCGTGGTCGTAATCACATCCGATCCGCCACAGAGGCGCGCGCGCCAGGGTGTCCAGTTGGCCACCCGACGTACCCGCCGGAAAACGGGATTGGGCCAGGGCGATATGGCCCTGGAGCACGCGGGTGAAACGGTCGCGGGCGTCGGACGGCGGGGCGAGACCAGGAGCGGAGCCCGGACCGGGGATAAACACCGTGCGGGTCACATCCGTTGTGCCGTCGAGATACTGACCGCCGGAATCGACCAGATAGACCATCCCCGGTTCCAGCTTGCGGCTGGATGCGGGTTCGGCATGGTAATGCACGATGGCGCCGTTGGGCCCCGCGCCGGAAATCGTGTCGAAGCTGACGCCCTGGAACAGATCATTATGGGACCGAAAATCATACAGCATTTCGGCGGCCGAAATTTCGTCAATGCCGCCGGACGGCGCTTCCCGGGAAAGCCATGCGAGGAAACGGCACAGCGCGGCCCCGTCGCGGATATGAGCGCTGCGCGTTCCGGCCAGCTCTATCTCGTTTTTGCAGGATTTTGGTAATGTGCAGGGGTCGGTCCCCTTGATGATTTTGGCGCCCGACGCCTTCAGCCGATCAAATATCCAGGAAGACGCGGATTTCGGATCGAGCAGGATCTTATGCCCGGCCTTGCCATGTTCATCCAGCGTCGGCCCCAGCTGGTCCGGCTCTCTGGCGTGGATATCACTGTCAAGGGAGTCCACGGCCCCGGCGGTGAGTTTGCGCCGGTCGATGAAAAGATCGACGCCGCCATCCTTGTCCAGAAGCGCGAAACACAGGGTCAGGGGTGTGTTGGGAACGTCTCCGCCCCGAATGTTCAAAAGCCAGCAAATGGAATCCGGCGCGGTCAGCACCACGGCGTCGGCGTCGGATTTCGCCAGCTCCGCGGCCACCGCATCGCGTTTTTCTTTTGAGCCCACGCCTGCATGGCATGGCGCATGGGCGCGTGCGGGCGTCAGGGGGCGCGCCGGTTGATCGGTCCATACCGCATCGACCGGATTG
>CALGIA010000486.1 GCA_937916005.1 uncultured Rhodospirillaceae bacterium | reverse complement strand
CCCGTCGGTGTGGGACAGTTTCGACCCGGCGACGATCACGCTGTGCAGCCCCGATCCTCAGGCGTTTCGCCCGCCGGAGGAAAAAACCAACGTGCTGCAGGTCAGTCTGCCGACCAACTTCAAGGCGGCGCGGTTCGAATCCGATAAAGACACCACCATTCTGCGCCAGATGCAGGCCGATATCGAAGCGATCCGTTTCGACGACGGGACGGGCGAGATCGAACTTCCCGTCAAGCTCAAGGTGCATGAGTCGGTCTTCGTGCCGCTCGCCAAATGGTCCATGCTGTTGACCGGCAATTACCGCTGCGTGCAGCAGGACGACATGCGTTCGATCAAGGAAGCCGTGCACAGCGATCTTGAATCATCGCGCCTGGTCTATGAATGGGTCAGCTCCGTGTGCCGGAAAATGGGCGCGGCGGCGGGAGACCAGGTCCCGTTCGAGAAATACGCCAATGCCGCCAACGGCCTGGAAAAACCATCATCGGCCGCCCGCGCGCTACTGGCCGGCGCACAAAACATCGAACGGGCCGATTGCCTGGTGAAAACCATCGCCGATCAAATGGGCATGCGGTCCGAGGTGGTCGACCAGACCGTGGCCCTGGTCGATAGTTGGGTGGAGAAAAACCGCAAAGCGGGGTGAGGAGGCCATTCGACGCTTTTTTTTACGAGGGCGTCCTTATATAAAACCCCATGTTCACATCACCCCTTCCACGGCGGACGGCGTTGAAACTCGGCGGCGGGCTTGTGCTTACCGCCGCTCTGCCGGGGTGGCCGGTCCTCGCGGCCCCCACTGTTCGGGAATTTCGTCTGACGCCGCACGCCAATTCAGCCGCGCCGCTGGCTGGTCCGCCCCATGGGTTGACCAAAGTCTGGTCCTATGACGGCAGCGTTCCGGGGCCGGAAATTCGGCTTAAACAGGGCGAACGCCTCAAGGTCGTGGTGGAAAACCGCCTGGCCGTGGACACAACGATCCATTGGCACGGGATTCGAACGCCCTTCAGGATGGACGGCGTATCCCATCTGACCCAGAAGCCGATTGCGCCCGGTGGGCGGTTTGTTTACGAGTTCGACGTGCCGGACGCCGGAACCTATTGGTATCACCCGCACGAGCGGGGCTTCGAACAGGTCGCGCGCGGCCTGTCCGGCGCGTTGATCGTCGAGGAGCCGGAGCCGGTTAAAGTGGACCGGGATATCACCTGGGTGCTGGACGATTGGCGTCTGAAGCGAGACGCCCAGATCGACGGCAATTTCGACAACCGGATGGATATGAGCCATGGCGGGCGGCTCGGCAACACGGTCACGGTGAATGGGCGTGTTCTGGAAAGTTTCCCGGTGCGCGCCGGTGAACGGGTCCGGCTGCGCCTGATCAATGTGGCCAATGCGCGGCACTTTGCGTTGGCATTTGCCGGCCACAATCCCAAAATCATCGCGCTCGACGGTCAGCCCGTTACGCCGCACGAGCCGGAAGAGGGAAGGATCGTGCTCGGTCCGGCCATGCGGGCCGATCTGATCATCGACATGACGGGCGCGCCGGAACAGAAATTTTCGGTCACCGACCGGTTTTATCGGAGACAGGAATACCGCCTGCTCGATCTGGTTTATGACAAGGCGCCGCCACTGCGCGCGAACCCGATGGACGCGCCCATAAAGCTGGCCCGCAACACCATGCCCGAACCGGATATGAAATCGGCCCGGCGGCATGAAATCGCCTTCGCGGGTGGCATGATGGGCCGGATGGCGGGCGCAATGCTGGGCGATCAACAACTCGACATCCGCGAGATGATGCGGCGCGGCAAGATGTGGGCGGTCAATGGCGTCGCCTCAAGCGGGAATGTCATGGACCCCATGCTGACCCTGACGCGCGGCGCCAGCTATATCCTGGCCATGGATAACGACACCGCCTGGCATCATCCGATCCATCTGCACGGCCACTCATTTCGCGTCATTGCGCGGGATGGGAAACCGACGCGGCACCGGGAATGGCGTGACACGGTCCTGATGGCGCCCGGCGAGAAAGTCGATATCGCTTTCCTGGCCGACAATCCCGGCGACTGGCTGTTTCACTGCCACATCCTGGAACACATGGCCGGCGGCATGGTGGCCGTGATCAGGGTCGTGTAATTCGCGTGTTCCGTCCCCTTTGAATGTTCCTCACCAGACATTGCATCCTTTGTCGGGTGGTGTGACAATGATTCTGCGTTTTCGGTTTATTGGACACAATCGATAGCAAAGTCCGGACTAAACCGGATGCATTGAAAAATCAAATGGAGGGGATTCATGTACAAAAGGAAATTGGCGGGCTTTGGGCTCGTTGCCGCTTGCCTGGCGATTACGCCGGCATCGGCGGGAGATATCGGCACGACCAAGGCGGACGTGAATAAAAATCTTTCGGTCGTGCTCAAATGGGTGGCCGGCACGCTCGACAGCTACGGCGACGCCAAGGTGACCTATACGGGAAAACCGGTCATCTTCAAGACCAGCCACCACGTACCCAAAGTGTCCGGGCTGGCCAAGTCCCAGCTCAAGGGATACGCCATTCTCGAAAAAATGTCGGGCGGCAAGATCAAGGTCAACGACACCTGGTCCAAAACCGTGCACAGCGCCAATGGCGGCCGCAAGGCGGTCCGTACCGGTCTGTCCGACCACGCGCCATGCTTTTCGCTCTATACGGCCAAGGACTACAACATGGTCCATGGGCTCGGTCTGCCCTTCATGTTCGGCAATGCCCATGAGGCGGTCGCCACGGCTGAAACCCTCTATCCGAATTACCTCAAAAAGGAATTTGAGCGTTTCCCCGGTGTGAAAATCGCGCGTGTCGCCCACACCAGCCCGTATCATCTGTTTACCCAGCGGCCGGTCCATAACCTCGCCGACATCAAGGGCATGAAGATCCGCGCCGGCGGCGGCAATCATTCGAAGATCATCGGCGCGTTGGGCGCGACCCAGGTGTCCATGCCGCTTGCCAGCGCCTATACCGCCATGCAGCGCGGCACGCTGGATGCAATCCATTCAAGCGATGCCATCGCGCCGATCTTCAAGGTGCACGAAGTCACCAAGTACCGCACCACCAATGGGTTCAATGTTCTGACCATCGAATACTGCACGTCCGGCAAATGGCTCGACCGGCTGCCGAGCGATCTGAAGACGGTCTATCAGAACTGGACGCGGCAATATGCCCAGGTTGAAGCCCAATACTTCTATGACCGTCTCGATGCGATCCATCTGGACATGATGATCAAAAATCACGGGATCAAGAAAATTGATCTGGCCCCGGCGGAGCGGGAACGCTGGGAAGCGACCCTCGCGCCGATTACCAGCAGCTGGATTGCCGCCAATGAGAAGAAGGCCCTCCCGGCGCGACAGTTCATTGCCGATGTCCGGGCCCTGTCCAAGAAGTTCGCCGGCATGTCGGCGAATGACATCATGCTTGCGGCGATCCATTCGCCCATCAAGGGCATGTACTAGCGAAGACACACCGACATAAGACCCCCTCTCTCCCGCCCATGTAAAAGCGGGGGAGAGGGAATGTCGATAACCTCAAATTCGGGCTCTTCGTATGAAACGGATAGAATCCTGGTTGTCCGCGGTGACACGGACACTGGACGTCATTGGCGGCTGGATCATTCTGCCGATGATATCAATCATTGTGCTGATCGATGTGATCCTGCGTTACGTTTTCAATTCACCCTATATCTGGACCCTGGAATTCAGCGAATGGTGGTTGCTGCTGGTATTCGCCTTCGCGGTGCCCGAATGCACGCGCCGGCATGGTCATATCCGGATGGATCTGGTTTACGGCTTACTCCCGGACCGGGTTAAGCAATATTTCTCCGTGGTCTATAGCGCGCTTGGGATCTGGCTTTTCTATCTGCTGTCCCGTCATGAATTGGAAGAGTTTCTGTATGATTACGAGCTTCATCGCGTAACCGAATATCTCGAACTACCGGTCTGGTTCCATCATGTGGCGATGCTCGTCATGAGCGTGATCCTGATTGTTTTCTTCCTGTGCCGCGGGATCTCCGCGATCTTCAACCTTGATAGCTTTGCCGAGGAAGATACCGGGGAGTACGTGGAATGATTTTCGAACCACAAACTATCGGGATGATCGCCTTCGGTTTCATGCTGGTGCTGATCGTGATCGGGGTGCCGATCGGGATTTCCATGCTGGGCACCGCGGCGGTCGGGCTGTTCATCGTCGGCGGCCCGATCCATGCCGAAACCCAACTTTCCATCACTTTCGTGGAACAGGGCACAAATTTTATCATCGTGGCGATACCGCTTTATTTTCTGATGGGACAACTTGTCTATCGAACCGAGATCGCAGCCGATCTATATGACTGCATCTATAAATGGCTGGGCCGTCTGCCCGGCGGGCTGGCCATATCCTCGGTGGTCGCGTGCGCCGGTTTCGGGGCGGTTTCAGGCGGCAGCGTCACCGCGGTCGCGACCATGGGGCCCATGTGCATGCCGGCCATGCGGCGCTATGGCTATGACGATGGGCTCGCCTCGGGCAGCATCAGTTCGGCCGGCACGCTCGGCATCCTTATTCCGCCCAGTATCATCCTGGTGGTCTATGGCATCTGGACCGAACAATCGATCGGCGCCTTGTTCATCGCCGGGATCATTCCGGGTATCCTGCTGACCATCGGCTTCGCGGCGACGATCTATATTCGCTGCGTCTTGAATCCGGCCCTCGGCCCAGTCGGCGAGACATTCTCCATGTCGGAAAAGCTTCACTCGCTGAGTAAGCTGCTGCCGGTGATCATCACCTTCCTCGTGGTGATCGGCGGCATCTATGGCGGTATTTTCACACCGACCGAAGCCGCCGCCATCGGGGTCTTCAGCCTGATCGGGATTGCGCTGGTCATGCGCCGCCTGACGTGGAGCGTTATGGGGACCTGTCTGCTTGAAACCATGCATACCACTGGCATGATCTTCATCATCATCATCGGCGGCCACATGATGGGTAAGTTCGTCGTCATGACCGAGCTGACCCAGGATCTCATAACGTGGATTACCGGGCTCGGCATGCCGCCGCTGGTGGTGATTTTGATGTTCAGCGTGCTTTATATCCTGCTCGGCATGGTGCTGGATGTCTGGGGCATGCTGATTCT
>CALGIA010000485.1 GCA_937916005.1 uncultured Rhodospirillaceae bacterium | reverse complement strand
CGGCGGGTGCTGATCGCAATAGGCGGTGAAACCAACAATGTCGCAGAACAGAATGGCGACCGCTTCATGGCGGCGCGGCGCGACTTCACCGGTCTGTTGCAATTCACGGACCGCGGCGGCCGGAAGGATCGTGTTCAACAGACCGTCGGCGCGTTTTTTCTCGGCGGCTATCTGGCTCCGGTAGCCATCTTCCTGGTCGCGCAATTTTTTCTTTTCCAGCGACGCCGCAACCCGCGCGCGCAGGAGCGTCGCATTGAACGGCTTGGTCAGAAAATCCTCGGCGCCCAGTTCGATACATTTGACGACGCTTTCCAGATCGTCCGCGGCTGAGATCATGACCACCGGGATATGGCGCAGCTGCATGTCATTTTTAGGGGCTGACATAGATAAGGAATTTTCTTTATGAGTGTCAGATGGTTACGAAGAGGCGTCGGAGCAGGCTCCCTGCAAGTATTCAAGAAGAACTGATCCGGCATTTCGTGGCCGGAGCATCAGACCGTTCGGCGGCCGAATTGTGTGGCGTGAATCGCAACACGGCGATCCTGTTTTTTCACAAGCTGCGAGAGGTCATTGCTGTCAATCTGACGGCGGATGCGCCCGATCTGATGGCCGGCGAGATCGAGGTGGACGAGAGTTATTTCGGTGGTGTCCGCAAGGGCAAGAGAGGTCGCGGAGCGGCGGGAAAGATCCCCGTCTTCGGGCTTCTAAAGCGGGGCGGCAAGGTCTATGCCGTCACCATTTCAAACGCCCGCACGGAAACGCTTTTGCCGATCATTGAAAGCAAGATCCAGCCGGACAGCATCGTCTATACGGACAGCTTCCGGGCCTATGATGTGCTCGACGTTTCGGACTTTCATCACGTTCGCATCAACCACTCCGAACGCTTCGCTGAAGACCGCAACCACATTAACGGGATTGAGAACTTCTGGAACCAGGCCAAGCGCCATTTGCGTCGCTACAGTCGGTACAACGGTATCCCGACGCACCACTTCCATCTCTATCTCAAAGAGTGTGAATGGCGGTTCAACTACCGCCCTACGGCCAATCTCTTGAAAGTACTGATGCGATGGGCCAAAATGTGAATACTTCGAGCTTATCTATGTCAGCCCCTAAAATTTTGATCCCACTTCAAGTGTCCGAAACCTGCTTGTTTCGATAGATTAGTGTGATCAAGCAAGCTGGCGCAGTGAAAACTTAACTTACGGGATCCTTGGGCGTGCCCGACCGCACCAGGATGAACATGAACAGCACGCAGAGCGTGGCGGGGATCAAATCTACGCCGTAGACCACGGTCACCACGGCGGCGACGGAGGCCGGGTTGGCGGCGTCGCCAAAGCCGACCATGTTGGACAGCATCCCCGCCTGGGCCGCGCCGAAGGCGGTGCCGAGCGAGCGGATCGACGGCAGGGACGATGCGGTGACGCCTTCTTCGCCCTTTACGGCGCTGGCCATGGTTCGGGCTAACAGGTGGACATTATGGGTGCCGATGCCAAACCCCAGCACGAACGCGCAGATCGTCAGCACCGCCAGGGCCGAGAAATGAGCCGTGGCCGCGATGCCGATCATGCCCGCCAGCATGAACACGGGGCCACTCCGCAACGCCATCCGTTCCCGCGCGCCCGACCAGTCGGACACCAGGAACGTACCGACGGTCCAGCCCAGGCTGATCACGATGGTCACGAAGCTGATGAACAGGGGCGTCACGCCATAGACCACCTGGAGCAGCAGCGGCAGAAACAGCGTGACCGAAGTCTGCACCACGCCGACCAGGAACAATATCCACAATGCCAGCCCCACGGGTGACCGCAGGGACAGGGCCCCGGACGGGTACAGCCTGTTATCCGCCGCCCGGTCGAAACGAAACATCATCCAGAGAAGCCCGATGGCGGCGACGATCAGCGCGGCCCGGATCTCGGTCTGGCCAACGGGTCCGGCGAGCGCGATGCACATCAGGCCCGTGGTCAACAGGGCCAGTCGCGCGAACGGAAACGGTCCTTTTTTTCCGACGTTGGTTTCCAGCCGGTCCGGAAGCTTGATCCAGGCGATGGCGATGAAACACAGGGTGAAGGGCAACATGGACCAGAAGGAGCCACGCCACCAGCCGATCTCGGCAAAGACGCCGCCGACCACGGGGCCCAGCAACTGGGCCACCATCCAGGTGGCCTGATAGGCGGCGAGAATGCGCCGGCGCAAAGCTTCGTCGAACAGCGCGCTGACCAACGCCATGGTGCCGCCGATGATCAGACCGCCCGCATAGCCCTGAACTGTCCGGGCGACAATCAGCGATGCCATATCTGGCGCCAGGGCGCAGCTCGTGGTCGCCACCATCAACAGCATTCCGCTGGCGACCGACCCACGCCGGGCGCCAAGCGCGCGCCATACCGGTCCGATGCTGGCCGCGCCAACAATCGATCCCACCGTGTAGAGCATCGCCGCCCAGGTGTAGTAGGCGGTTCCACCCAAATCGCCGACCACGGTCGGCATGATGATGGCTATGACCAGAATTTGCAGCGCGTGCAGCATCGCGCCGAGCACGACCATCACCGAATAGGCGGCGCGGCCGTCGCGCAGCAATTCGACCCAGGGAACGTTCGGCGTCGCCTTTTCCGCTTCGCCGTTCATTTTATACGCCCACGTCGAATTGCAGTGCGGCGAGGCGCGCATATAGCCCGCCCTGGGACATAAGCTCGTCATGCCGCCCCATGGCCACGATGCGGCCATGATCCAGCACGACGATGCGGTCGGCTTCCATCACGGTGGCCAGACGATGGGCGATCACCAAGGTCGTGCGACCCTTCATCAGCCGGTCGAGCGCAAGCTGGACGTCGCGCTCGCTTTCAGAATCGAGCGCGCTGGTGGCTTCGTCGAGCAACAGCACCGAAGGGTTTCTGAGGATTGCCCGGGCGATGGCGATGCGCTGTCGCTGGCCGCCCGATAGCCGGACACCCTTTTCGCCCATGAAGCTGTCGAACCCGTCGGGCTGGCTATCGAGAAACTCCGCGGCCGAGGCAGCTTCGGCCGCGGTGCGAATTTCATCATGTGTGGCGTCGGGCCGGCCATAGCCGATATTTTCCCATGCATTTCCGGCAAATATCACCGCGTCCTGGGGCACCAATCCGATGCGTGCGCGAACGGCCGCCGGATCCGCGTCACGGAGATCAACGCCGTCAAGGGTCACGGCGCCCGATGCCGGATCATAGAATCGCAGCAATAATTGAAAGACCGTCGATTTCCCGGCTCCCGACGGTCCAACCAGGGCGATCCGCTCACCCGGCGCAACGGTCAGGATGAAATCCTCGAGGGCTGCGCCGTCCGGCCGCGACGGATAATGAAACCGCACATTATCAAATGCGATCGCCCCTTCGCCCGGATCGGCCAGCGCACGCGGCTGGCCGGGCGCCGCAATATCGGGCGCAATGGTGAGTAATTCCATTAACCGTTCGCTGGCCCCGGCGGCGCGCTGCAAATCACCAACGACCTCGCTAACCGCGCCGACCGACCCGGCCACCACGATGGCGTAAAACACGAACGCGGACAGCTCGCCCGGCGTCAACCGGCCGGTGACCACGTCGCGTCCGCCGATCCACAGGATGATTCCGACCGCGCCGAAAACAAACAGGATCACGAACGCAGTCAGCGCGGCGCGTGCGGCGACCCGGCGCAAAGCGGTGGTTAGAGCCTGGTCGACCTCATCCCCAAAACGCCGGCGGTCGATATCTTCATGGCCGAACGCCTGTACCGTGCGCACTGCGTTGATGGTTTCCTCGCCATAGGACGCGACATCTGCGACCCGGTCCTGGCTCTCCCTGGACAGACGCCGCACCCGGCGTCCGAACACAATGATCGGCAAGACCACCAGCGGCACCATCAGAAAAACCAACCCGGTCAATCGGGCGTTGGTCACGAACAGCATAGCCGTTCCGCCGAAGAACATCAGGATATTGCGCAGCGCTACCGAGACCGAGGATCCCACCACGACCTGGAGCAGGGTGGTGTCGGTGGTCAGGCGGGACAGGACTTCCCCGGTGCGGGTAACCTCAAAAAAAGCCGGGCTGAGCTTCAATACGTGGTTGAAAACATCACGCCTGATATCGGCAACGACCTTTTCGCCGATCCAGGACACCAGGTAGAACCGGCCATAGGTCGCCAGCGCCAGAATCACGATAATGCCTAAAAGGGCGATCAGCGCATTGTCGAGCATGGCCGTATCGCCACCGCGAAACCCTTCATCGACCAGCCGGCGCAACCCGTATCCCATCACCAGAACGGCGCTGGCGCCAAAGGTCAGGGCGCCGAACGCAGCCCAGATCTGGAAGCCATAAGGCTTCAGATACGGCCAAACCCTGCGCAGATGACTGATTTTGCGCTGTGGCCGGTCATAGGCCTCGCTGCTCAGGAATGGACTTCGCGCCACCGTTCAGGTTTCCCATGCTTTAATTCACGCCCCGGGCGTGTCATAGCAGCAAGAAGCCCTTAAGGGTATGTTCAACCGCCCCTGGAGCCCGTATTTTAGGAGCTCGTATTTTATGAGCCTTACTGATCGAAATTACCGACAATCGTCTTGCGTTGCGATGACACGTCCTATATATACGCGGACCTTCGCGGGAGCATAGTTATGAAGAAAGATACCCACCCCGATTACCATGAAATCACCGTGGTAATGACGGACGGAACCGAATATCAGACACGGTCGACTTGGGGCAAGGCTGGCGACGTGCTGAAACTTGATATCGATTCCAAGTCCCATCCAGCCTGGACCGGCGGCAACCAGCGTCTTGTCGATTCGGGCGGCCAGGTGGCCAAGTTCAACAAGCGCTTCCAGAACCTGCTTGGCGGCTGATCTTGCGCGACCGGAAGGTCGTTTGCATTAAATCACTGAAATTCGGCGGAATTCGGCGTGAGCCGGGTCAGCTTGGGCTTTGCGAGCGCATCAGGTCGTGCGTATGGGGCGTGCGCGTGGCTGAATCAGTGGGTTCTTGCGTTACTGAGCGAGCCCTGCAGCCCAATCGCCCTATCGCCGATTCTTCGGCTGCGATCCAGCAGGCCCCGTACGGCAACCGGCAAATCAACATCGGGACTGTTGTGGCGGGTTTCGTCGATCGCTATATCCGGCAGGTTGAATGAAGTATGCGTCGCGGCTTCTTCAAGACTGATTTCACCGCCGATGATCGCCTTTTGCAACATTAGCCAGGACATCAATTCGGTCATCCGCCAAGTCAGGTTGCTGATGGCCGACATGGTTTCGGCCCGGCCGGGAAATACGG
>CALGIA010000484.1 GCA_937916005.1 uncultured Rhodospirillaceae bacterium | reverse complement strand
CCGTTTGTTGGTTGGTTGGTGGTTTCTACCGCTGTATTCCAATAAAAACTTGGCAAAGTCACTGTGCTAATTTCCAAATGATGCATTCAGCTTACCATATGAATTCAGAAATCGCTGCGATCGGTTTTTGATTTTCTCGCTGGCAAATTTCGCCGATTTTCATTTCGTCCGGACGCGCGCCGTCGGTCATTCCAACCTCTTCGCCGTGAATCCCGCCAAGAACCAGAAGCGAATCGATCTCCGCGGCCTTGGCTCCGGCAATATCGGTGCGGAGTGAATCACCGATGGCGAGTATGCGGTCATGGTCCGGGATGCCGAGGATGTCAAAACAATGGGGGTAGATCGATGGGTGAGGCTTGCCGAGATAGCGGACCCGGCCGCCAAGCTCTTCATATCGCGCCGCCAGGGCCCCGGCGCAGATGATGCGCGTGCCCCCGCGTATCACCACCAGGTCCGGATTGGCGCATAGCATGGGGACGTCCATTTCCGCCGATTGTTTCATCAGGTCTTCATAATCCTCGACCCGTTCATCATCGCGCCACGGGCCCGTATTCAGAATTATATCCACCTTTGATGGATCCTCGACGAGCTCAAAATCCAGCCCGTCCAGCAGGTTCCGGTCACGATCCGGGCCGATATGGAGGCAGTGCCCGCCCATACCGTCATACCAGGGGTCTGCCCCGGGGTTTCCTCTGTTGTGAAGCTCCTGCCACGTGGCTTCGCCCGACGACATAACATGAGTACAAAATTTCTCCGGCATGCCCATGCCGATCATCAACTCCACGACAGCCGAACTGCGGCGCGGGGCGTTCGACAGCATGATGAAAGATTTGCCGGCGGAATGTAATTTTTCCAGGGTGTCGATAACGTTGTCATATAGCGTGACGCCGTCATGGATCACGCCCCAGAGATCGAGAATGAACCCATCATAATCTGAGGCAATTGAGGAAATGCCGGGAAGTAGTCTTACGGGTTCAGTCATGGCGCCTTCATGTCGAATGTGTCGCGTTTGGGTGTGAATTCATACAGATTTCAAGCAGTGTGACTCTTGCTGGGTGCGCCGAAAAGATATCCTTGGCCATAATCTACCTGGAAATCGAGCACTTCAAGCAATGTGGGTTCGGTTTCTATTTTTTCGACAATCAGATCGATGCCATGCCGTTCGAAGGCGCGCTTGAGATCCTGAAGATCGATATCCTTCATGGAGGTCGGCGAACTGAACTCAGCCAGCAGGGCTTCCGCTTCAATTTTTATGAACTTGAAATGCTGTTCGGAAAGGCCCGTGAAATCCAGGTTGAGAGTTGTAACTTGGTCCAGTGAGAAACGGAATCCCATGGCCGCCAGGCGCGCCAATTGCCGCATGATCTGTTCATCCTGATTGGCGATCGTTGCCTGTGAGAATTCGAAGATCAGGTTTGACGCCAGTTCCGCATGATCGCTCATAAACTCAACGAATTCCCGGAAAAATCCCACATCGGCCAACGTGTAAGGCGAAATATTGCAGAAAAACCCGACATTCTTGTTGGGACCCTGGGTTTTGCGCAGAAGTTGGACACAGCGAAACAGCAACATATTGTCGATCGCCGTGATCAACCCTTCGCGCTCGGCGATGGCGATATACTGTTCCGGCAGAATGATCGATTCGTCATCGGCCCGAATTCGGGTAAATGCCTCAAAATATTTGTGCTTGCGTTGCGGCAGGCTGACGATCGGCTGCAGCACAAGGTCGACCCGATCCTGACGCAGTCCTTCCTGTATGATGAGCAGGATTGCGGCGTCATCCAGATTATTGGCGACGGGCGCGACACTGCGGCTCGACGCCGCCGACGGCTGGCTGCGATCGATCTGGCCCGGGGCAATGTTGCCGCCCAGGCCAGGATGGGGCTGGGTCGACAATTGTTCGACCAATTTCTGAAGCATCCGGACCTCGGACACCATGCTTTCAAAGTCGCTCTTGAATTGGTTTGCCTCCTTGGCGCCCCGAAAATTGGATAGGGCCTCATGAATATTGCCGACTTCTCCACGGGCCAATGACAATTCGCGCGCGATCTCGCCATGACTGACGCGAAGGTCTTGAATCTCATCGGTCTGGCGGCTTTGCTGAAATTGCCGCGCGAAAACCTCATGAAGTACCGCGCAGCACAGCAAAACCACGCCCCCAAGGATCAGCCCGGTCTGAATATCAATTCCCGGCAGAAAGCGCGGCGTGGACACCGCGACCGCAGCCGCAACCGTCGCATACATCAAGGCGACGAACAAATGGCGCAGAAAAGACATGGAGACGCACGCTCCGCTGAGTTAATCCCATGTTAATTCTCGTTCAGTTGTCTTAAAACCTCGTTAACCACGAATGATCATTTTATTTTAATCCTGACTCTCGCCGGGCATGATTCAATCGTGATCTGCTCCGACCGCAGCCCCGACAGAGCCAAAACCGTCTTGGCGTAGCCGGTCGGCAAGCTGTTTCTTTATGCGGGGGATCAACCCGGGCCCTTCAAAAACCAGGGCGCTATAGAGCTGTATCAAGGATGCGCCGGCCCGGATCATTGCATAGGCGTCATCGCCGCTGCCAACGCCGCCGCAGCCGATTATGGGAATTTGCCCCCGCGTCATTTCGTAGCTTTCTGCAACAAATTCGCGCGCTCGATCGAATAAGGGCG
>CALGIA010000483.1 GCA_937916005.1 uncultured Rhodospirillaceae bacterium | reverse complement strand
GACGAATCAAGGCCGGATTGCTCCGAGTACAGCAATAAAATTTCCTGCCTAAGCTTGTTAAGCTGTAAGTCGAGAATATTAACCTTTGCTAAACTCTCAGCGAAATCATCCAGCAAAACCGGGTGATTGAGCACGCAGGCCAGCAAAACCTGATCCATTCGTGTGGCCATCACCTTGGATCCGCCCCGAATCGCCCCCCTAATTCCCGGTGGAATCCGGGACGAATTCCGCGATGGACCACCCCGTCTGCGTGGGCCGAACCGATCCGTCAAATCATCCATTTTTTGGCGAAAATCAGCCAGATATTGGGTTTGAACATCACGGTTGGCAATGGCGAAGGCACGCTCGGAAAGGCGCTTTTTCAACCCGGCGAGCCGTTCGGGCGTATCGATTTTCTGGCCCGCCGTCTCAATATCCCAAATCACCGCATCAAGCGGCCGGGCGGCGTCAAGCAGAGCCGCCATGGAAGCTGCCCCCTGGGAGGAAATCAGGCTGTCCGGGTCTTCGCCCGCCGGCAGGGTCACGAACCGTACGGATTGTCCAGGCGTCAGCAAAGGCAGGGCCCGTTCCGCCGCACGCCAGGCTGCCCGTTGCCCCGCGGAATCGCCGTCAAAGCACAGCAGTGGCTCGGGCGCGATCCGCCACAGTTCATGAAGTTGGCTTTCGGTCAACGCGGTGCCGAGCGGAGCCACCGATTCCGGGAACCCCGCGCGGGCCAGCGCGATAACGTCCGTATAGCCCTCTGTAACGATAATCCGGTCCTTGTCATGGGCGGCGCGGCGCGCGGTCGCCCAGCCATAAAGCACCCTTCCCTTGTCAAACAGCGGGGTTTCCGGAGAATTCAAATATTTCGGCTTGCCATCGCCCAGGATGCGGCCGCCAAAGGCGATGACCCTGCCCCGACGATCCGTGATGGGGAAAATGACCCGCCCCCGAAACCGGTCATATGACGGTCCGCCATCATCGGGCCTTCCCAACAGCCCGGCCTCGATCAGCATGGCCTCCGGCATTTGCTCACACATCAGCGCGTCGCGCAGCACGCCGCGCCCCGTCGGCGCAAAGCCGAGCCGGAAACGGCCTATTGTTTCGTCGTCATAGCCGCGGCCGCGCAAATAATCGAGCCCCTGGCGGCCGACGCCTGTTCGTAGCTGGGCTTCATAGAATGCGCAGGCCTTTTCCATCACATCCAGCAGGCTGGCCTGACGTTGCGCCTGTTCGCGTTCGACCGGGGTCGTGACCGGGACTTCCAGCCCGGCTTCCTGCGCCAACCGTTCGACGGCTTCCGGAAAGGACACCCCCTCCGACCGCATCAGGAATCCGAACACGTCGCCATGGGCGCCGCAGCCGAAGCAATGGAAAAACCCTTTTTCGTCATTGATGGTGAAGGACGGCGACTTTTCGCTATGGAACGGGCAGAGGCCGGAGAATTCCCGCCCCTTTTTCACCAGCTTGACGCGGCGTCCCACCATGCCGGGCAAGGACACCCGCATCCTGATTTCGTCGAGAAATTGTGGGGAAAACGCCATCGATCCTCTTTGAACTCGCCCAAATTCGCCAAAATCACCGAGCGTAAAATCGCCCGGCCTTAATTCTACCCAACGGTAACTTTAAAGGGCGCCGAGTTGCTGCTTCAACGCGGCGCTGGCCTTGCCGAAATCCATTTGTCCGGCATAGCGTTCGCGCAAGACACCCATCACGCGGCCCATGTCCTTTATACCGCCCGCGCCGACTTCTTCAATGATCCCGCCAATGATGTCGCCGATTTCCGAATCGCCGAGTTGTTGCGGCAGAAAGCCTTCGATGATCTTGATTTCATTTGCTTCCTGTTCCGCAAGCTCGAGACGTCCCCCCTGCTCATAGAGTTCGATCGCTTCGCGGCGTTGGCGCACCATGGTCTGGAGCACCTGAAAAATTTCCTGATCGCTGATCCCGTCGGCATTACCCTTGCCACGCGCCGCGATATCGCGGTCCCTGATCGCAGTCAGAATCAGCCGGATTGTCGATAAGGCCCGCGGTTCCCGGGCTTTCATCGCGGTCTTAAGATCCCTGTCGAGCCGCTCCCTCAGCATCGACTTCCCCCTTCATGGTGCGCGACGGCGAGTGAAGTTAGCTCAATTCCTGGGGAATCGCAAACTCATGATACATTCTTAACAT
This sequence comes from uncultured Rhodospirillaceae bacterium, assembly GCA_937916005.1. GTDB lineage: Bacteria > Pseudomonadota > Alphaproteobacteria > MPNO01 > MPNO01 > CALGIA01. Next base: position 1,890 of record CALGIA010000483.1, on the reverse strand, counting down.
GCTGATATTTATGACTTTTTTGAAAGTCAATCTTCTTGACTGAATGGCCGGGAACGCTTATTTAACGCCCAGTCGGTCGTACGGCAATTTGTCGACCCGGTTTGACCTGAACACCCGCTCGAACACTGATCAGACCAAGCGCCGCGTAAGCAAGACCAAAACCGCCAGATCCCGCGACATATACCACTAGGTTTCCCACCAATGACGGAGCGTACATCACGACCGCTGCCCACGACCCCGCCGGGGGCGACTGCGGCATTGGCGCTGAGTGACGGCGCCGTATTCTGGGGTAGGGGCGTTGGCGCAACCGAATCGGCGGTTGGCGAGGTCTGTTTCAATACATCGATTACAGGCTACCAGGAAATCCTGACCGACCCGTCTTATGCAGGCCAGATCATCACCTTCACCTTTCCCCATATCGGCAATATCGGCGCCAATATCGAGGACATCGAGGCCACGGCGCCGGCCGCGCGCGGACTGATTCTGCGCGCCGACATTACCCGCGACTCGAACTGGCGCGCGACCTCGGCCTTGAATGACTGGCTGATCGATTACGGGCTGGTGGGGATTGCCGGCATCGACACGCGGGCGCTGACCCGCCGGGTCCGGGACAGGGGCGCGCCCAACGGCGCGATCCAACACGCGCCGAACGGAAAATTTGATATTGCCGCCCTGATCGACCAGGCCGCCGGATGGCCCGGGCTGCAAGGCATGGATCTGGCCCGCGAAGTGACCTGCGCCGACACCTATCACTGGCGCGAGACGGAATGGCGGCTCGGGTCGGGCTTTGGCCATCAGGATTCGCCAAGCCGCCATGTGGTGGCGATGGATTTCGGCGCCAAGCGCAATATCCTGCGCGCGCTGGCCGGGCTTGGCTGCAAGGTTACCGTGGTTCCGGCAACCTGCTCGGCCGAAGACATCCTGCGCCACGAGCCGGACGGGGTGTTCCTGTCCAACGGGCCGGGCGACCCGGCCGCCACCGGCGAATACGCCGTGCCGACCATCCGGGCGCTGCTGGAAAGCGGCAAACCCATATTCGGCATCTGCCTCGGCCATCAGCTGCTGGCGCTGGCGCTGGGCGCGCGCACCGAAAAAATGCATCTCGGCCATCGCGGCGCCAATCATCCGGTCAAGGATCTGGAAACCGGCAAGGTGGAAATCACCAGCCAGAACCATGGCTTCGTGGTGATCGAGGATTCATTGCCCGCGACCGCCACAAAAACCCATGTCTCCCTGTTCGACGGCACACTGGAAGGCCTCCGCCTTAACGACCGGCCGGTGTTCTCCGTACAATACCATCCCGAAGCCTCCCCCGGCCCCCAGGACAGCCACTATCTATTCGAACGCTTCGTGGGGATGATGGGTGGATGATGTAGCCATGCCTAAACGCACCGACATCAAATCTATTCTGATCATCGGCGCCGGGCCGATTGTTATCGGGCAGGCTTGTGAATTTGATTATTCCGGGACCCAGGCGTGCAAGACACTGAAGGAAGAAGGCTACCGCATTATCCTGGTGAACTCGAACCCGGCGACGATCATGACCGACCCGGGGTTGGCGGACGCGACCTATATTGAACCGGTCACGCCGGAAATCGTCGCCCGCATCATTGAGGCCGAGCGACCCGATGCGCTGCTGCCGACCATGGGCGGACAGACTGGTCTGAACACGGCGTTGACGCTGGCCCGCGACGGAGTGCTGGAAAAATTCGGCGTCGAGATGATCGGCGCCGACCGGGAGGCCATCGACAAGGCCGAGGACCGGGAAAAATTCCGCGCCGCCATGCAGAAAATCGGACTGGAAACGCCGAAGGGCATGCTGGTCCACTCGCTGGATGAAGCCGCCCAGGCACTGGAGATTACCGGGCTGCCCGCGATCATCCGGCCGAG
>CALGIA010000482.1 GCA_937916005.1 uncultured Rhodospirillaceae bacterium | reverse complement strand
CATGATCGGCGGCGACAAAAAAGGCGTCAGTATCGCCCTGAGATTCTGATCGCGCGGGGAAGTACCTAAATATCGGACTCCATCTCCAGCGCCGCGGCCAGCTCATGGCGGCGGCGAAAGGCCCAGACCCACATGATGAGCAGCAATGCCGCGCCGATGGCGACCGGCCATTGAAACCCGAAGAAGCTGGCCAGCACGCCCATGAGCAGCGCGCCGATCGCCGGCGCCCCCCGCCCGATCATGCCATAGAGCCCCATCACCCGGCCGCGCATATCCGATGCCACGGCGTTCTGGATGAGCGTCTGTTCGCCGACGCCGATGATGACCATGCCGAACCCGGTGACCATCAGGCAGGGCAGCGCAAACCAGTAGATATCGGTCGCGGCGAAAGCGATCAGGGCCGACGACAGTACCGCAACCGACGATATGGCGACCGACGTCAGCCCGACCACCGCGCCGCGCTGGGCCAGCCAGAACCCGCCCAGCATGGCGCCGAGTCCGACGGCGGATGTCAGCCATGCCAGACCGGTCGCATCGACCTTGAACACCTCGCCGGCGAATCCCGGAAGCAATTCGATATAGGGCCGGCCCAATATTGAAACGGAGCTCAGGATGATCAACATGGGGCCAATGCCGGGATGGCCCGCGGCGTAGCGGTAGCCTTCGCCGATTTCGCTGGTGATCTTGCCCTTCTCCTTGGCGCGGCCGCTGGCCCCCCGCGCGGCCGGCTCCAGCCGGATCATCAGGAGGGCAACGAGAAAAGCGAGAAAGCTCAGGGAGTTGAACGCGAAAGCCGCCCCCGCGCCGGACGCGGCAATCAGCGCGCCGGCAATCATCGGCCCCACGAATCGCGCAAGATTGAAACTCAGAGAATTGATGCCGATGGCCGACGCCATATCCTCGCGCGCCACCAGGCTGGGGACGATGGCGAGCCGCGCCGGCTGATTGAACGATGTCACCGCCCCGCCCACCACCGCCAGCACGATCAGACCTTCGATGGTGATAAGCCCGGCCAGCGTCAGCCAGGCCAGCAGCCCGGCCTGGATCAACATCAATATCTGGGTGACGATCATGAGGTTTTTGCGGTCGACCCGGTCGGCCACGGCGCCTGTCAGCGGCGCCAGAAGCACGGTGGGGAACAGATCGGCGAAAGCCACCGTGCCGAGCCAGGCGCCGGATTCGGTCAGTTTCCAGGCCAGCCAGCCGACCGCCAGCCGCTGCACCCAGGTGCCCACATGGGACACGATGTTGCCCAGCGTGAATATGCCGAAATTACGGTTCGACAATGCGCGCCTGATCGCGGCAAATCCACTCAGATTGCTCATATGTCCGTCTACTGGTGTTGCGGTTTAGGCGCGGTTGGCGCTCTTTTCGCGTGACCGAGTCATAGCATTTATTTTCACCCTTTCACCATAGCCAACACGGCCTTGCAAAGGGTAGCCTGATGGGAACGCAACAATTTTTCGAGGTCCCGCGCATGCCAGATAAGGGTCATACAAACGTCAATTCCCTGGAACCGTACTGGATGCCGTTCACGAACAACCGGCAGTTCAAATCGGCGCCCCGCATGGTGGTATCGGCGAAAGACATGCATTACGTCACCGATGACGGGCGAAAACTTCTCGATGGCGCGTCGGGCATGTGGTGCGTCAATGCGGGCCATTGCCGCGACAGGATCGTCGAAGCCATACAGCAGGAAGCCGCGACGCTGGATTATGCGCCGTCGTTCCAGTGGGGCCATCCCAAGGCGTTCGAATTGTCGTCCCGCCTGGCCGCCCTTCTGCCGGGAAACCTGGACCATGTGTTTTTCGGCAATTCGGGGTCGGAAGCGGTCGACACCGCGCTCAAGATCGCGCTGGCCTATCATCGCCAGAACGGCGAGGCGACGCGCACAAGGCTGATCGGCCGCGAACGGGGCTATCACGGCGTCGGTATCGGCGGCACGGCGGTCGGCGGCATATCCAGCAACCGCAAGCAGTTCGGCACGCTGATGGCAGGCATCGACCACCTGCCCCACACCTTCAATCTGGCGGAAAACGCCTACAGCCGGGGCCAGCCCGCATGGGGCGCGCATCTGGCCGACGATCTGGAACGGCTCGTCGCGCTGCATGATGCTTCGACCATCGCCGCCGTGATCGTTGAGCCCGTCGCGGGCTCGACCGGCGTGCTGATCCCGCCCCCCGGATATCTCAACCGGCTGCGCGAGATCTGCGACCGGCACGGCATTCTGCTGATCTTCGATGAAGTCATCACCGGGTTCGGGCGTATCGGCGGCGCTTTTGCGGCGGATTATTTCGGCGTTCAACCCGATATGATCACCATGGCCAAGGGCCTCACCAACGGAACTGTCCCCATGTCGGCCGTCGGTGTTTCGTCGAGCATCTACGATACATTCATGGCCGGACCGGCGGGGATCGAACTGTTCCACGGCTATACCTATTCGGGCCATCCGCTGGCCTGCGCGGCGGGTCTCGCGACGCTGGATGTTTATGAGGAAGACGGGCTGTTCGAGCGCGCAAAATCGCTGGCGCCGAAATGGGAGGACGCGATCCATTCCCTCAAGGGCCTTCCCCACGTCATCGACCTGCGCAATATCGGCCTGGTCGGCGCGGTCGAACTGGAGCCCCGCGACGGCGCGCCCGGCGCGCGGACCTTCGACGTTCTAATGGCCTGTTACGAAAACGGGATGATGGTGCGCCAGACCGGCGACACCATCGCGCTCTGCCCGCCGCTGATCATTTCCGAAAGCCAGATCGACGAGATGATCACGATTCTCGGCGACGCCATCCGCGCGACCGCCTGATGAGCAAACCGTCCAAGCTGGTTTTCCCGGATGATTTCCGGCCCGATTTTCAGGGGTTCGGCCCCGAGGCGTTCAAGTTTCTGCGCGGCATCAAGCGTCACAACGAACGCGCCTGGTTCCAGCCCCGCAAGGAACTCTATGACGCCGAACTCAAATTTCCCATGGAATGCCTGGTGGCGGAATTCGGCGGCGACCGGGCCGACCCGGGTCTGCCGGTGCGCGGCGACCCACAGAAGGCCCAGTTCCGGATTTACCGGGATGTGCGGTTTTCAAAAAACAAGGCGCCCTACAAGACCCATGTGGGCGCGATCCTGTCGCGGTCGGGCGCGCGGGGCGATCCGGGCGTGGTCTATATCCATATCGAGCCGGGCAATTGCCGGATATCGGCGGGGTTCTGGCGTTACGACGCGCCCATGCTGGCGGCATGGCGCAACCGCATGACGGGGAATCCGAAGGAATGGCTGAAGATTATCGGCGATTATACCGACCCGGACGGCGAAACATTCATGCGGTCGATTTCCAGCCTCAAGACCCTGCCGCGCGGCTTCAAGGAATACGCGGACTCTCCCGTCGCCGACTATCTGAAATGGAAATCATTCCTGCTGTCCCGCGACATTCCCGATGAAATCGTCGCGAGCCGCGACATCATCGACATCATCCGCGACCACGCCCGCAAGGCGGCCCCCCTGCTGCGCTATGGCTGGGAAATACTTGATGCGCCGGAGCTGGCCGACCCAAGGCGGCATATGCGCTGATATGCGGGGAAACCGCGCCTTACAAATTCCGCTCGCCCAGTCCGATCTTGGAATACAGCTCGTTGACGTGCCGCTTGACGTCTTCCGGGGTGTCGTCGTTTTCCTTCATGTGGGCCCAGCCGATTTTCTCCCGCGCGTAACGCGCCATCACTTCGTCCTGATCCGAGGTTCCGCCGCTGACCCCATAGGCGCCGACCATCTCGTCGCCCTTGAAGACCGGCGCGCATCCGCCGGACGCCACGATCTTGCCGTTGGTGAAGACGGATGAATTCATCATCATCTGCGGATTGCGTTCCTTGAACCATTGCTGGATCAGCAGCCCGTCGGGAAACCGGGGGCTCATGGCGCGGAATGCGCAGGCCGTATAGGCCTTGGCCCAGGCGATCTCGGCGGTAATGAACCCCGCGTCATCCATGCGTTCGACCGTGATCAGATGCCCCGCGCTGTTGACCGCCGCGATGGCGACGGGAACCCGCATCTCCTCGGCGATTTCGATCACCGCCTTGATGAACTCCCGGCATTCAACCGCTTTTAATTCCGCCATGTTCTGAACTCTCCCTGATGTATCAAATCAATTTCATGTATCGTGAGAACATCACATCCGCATAAAAATTCCAAGGAACGTCGATCATGAAAACCAGGGCCGCCATATTGCGCGAACTGGGCCTACCTAGGCCCTATGCCGACAGCAAACCGCTTCGCATCGAGGAAGTCGACCTCGCCCCGCCGGGCGAGGGCGAAATCATGGTGCGCATTTCCGCCGCCGGCCTGTGCCATTCGGATCTGTCGGTGATCAACGGATCGGTTCCGGTGCCGGTTCCCCTGGTGCCGGGCCACGAAGCCTCGGGCGTGGTCGAGGAACTCGGCCCCGGCGTGACCGATCTGGAAATCGGAGATCACGTGGTGATGATATTCGTCGCGAGCTGCGGCAAGTGCCGCTTCTGCGTCGAGGGAAGGCCCGCGCTCTGTGAACCAGGCCGCGGGGCCAACATCAAGGGAAGCATGCTGCGCGGCGGCACGCGGATCAGCCGGAACGGCGAAAACATCAACCACATGCTGGGCGTTTCCTGCTTTGCCGAACACGCCGTAGTGTCGCGGGAATCCGTGCTCAGGATCGACAAGGATTTGCCGCTGGCCGAAGCCGCCCTGTTCGGCTGCGCCGTGGTGACGGGCGTGGGCGCGGTGCTGAACACGGCGAACATGCGCGCCGGATCGACCGTCGCCGTGGTCGGACTCGGCGGCGTCGGGCTGAACGCGTTGATGGCGGCGCGGCTGGCCGGCGCGGCGCGGATCATCGCCATCGATTTGCTTGACGACAAGCTCGATCTGGCAAGCCGGCTCGGTGCGACGGAAACCCATAACGCGGCGGCGGAAGGCCTGGTGCGCGACATCTTCAAGGCGACCGGCGGCGGGGTCGATTATGCGTTCGAGACTGCCGGCGCGGTCAAGGCTCTGGAACTCGCCTTCGCCATCACGCGGACCGGGGGGACCACCATATCCGCAGGCCTGCCCGACCGGGACGCGCGCATGCAACTGCCGGCGGCGGTGCTCATGCTCGGCGAACGCACCCTCAAGGGCAGCTTCATGGGCAGCGCCGTGCCGGCGCGCGACATCCCCGCCTATATCGATCTGTACCGTCAGGGGCGACTTCCCGTCGACCAGTTGATGAGCGAGCGCATCGGGCTTGAAGATCTGAACACCGCCTTCGACCGGCTGGCCGACGGCGTCAGCATCCGGCAGGTGCTGGTCTTCGATTGACAGCGAGTCGCAAATAATTGTAGAAATCATACGGCGGATGAGTGCTAAGATGCGCCGAATTGAACTGAAACCCGCTAGTGGAGTCGGCCTTGTCTGAACGTAATTGGCGTAGCCCCATGGTCATTCTGATCTGCGGCACCGCAATCCTGATGATCGCCATGGGCGTCCGTATGAGCTACGGGATCTGGCTTGTCCCCGCAAGCCGTGATCTGGGCTGGGGTCTTGAGGAGCTCTCCTTCGCCATGGCGCTGCAGGCCCTGTTCTGGGGGCTGGGAACGCCGGTCGCCGGGGCGGTCTCGGACCGCTATGGCGCCGGCCGGGTGCTGGTTTTCGCCGGGCTCAGCTTCACCGCCGGCCTGATCCTGATGACCTATTCGACGACGCCGCTGGAAGCCACGCTTTCCATCGGCATTCTGACCGGCCTCGGCATGAGCGCGTGCACCTTCCCCATCATCCTGTCGGTCATCAGCCGGGCCGTGCCCGACCCCAGGAAACGTGCACTCTATCTCGGCATCTCCAGCGCGGCCGGATCATCCGGCCAGTTCGTGCTGCTGCCCACCAGCCAGATTGTGCTGCAAGGGTATGGCTGGGTCGCCACATTGATTTTTCTGGCCGCCGTGACCGCGCTGATCGTGCCCCTGGCCGGCGCGCTGGCCGGCGGAAACAAGGCCCCGGCCGGTCCATCGCTCATCGCAAAGCAGAGCCTCGGCGCGGCGGTTCTTGAAGCCGGCGGCCATCGCGGATATGTGCTTCTGATCAGCGGGTATTTCGTCTGCGGGTTCCAGACCCTTTTCATCGTGTCTCACTTCCCGGCTCTTGTGGGCGCCAAGGGCATATCCACGGACATCGGCGCCTGGGCGATTTCACTGATCGGGCTGTTCAACATTTTCGGCTGCCTGATGTGGGGCGCGTTGAGCGCACGGACCCGCAAGAAGTACCTGTTGAGCTGGCTCTATGGGCTGCGCTCCATCGTCATGGCGGTCTTTATCCTGACGCCGATCACCGACGCCAGCGTTCTGGTGTTCGCCGCGGCGATCGGGATGTTGTGGTTGGGGACGGTGCAGCTTACCGGCGCGCTGATTTCCGACATCTTCGGCATGAAATACATGGGCACCTTGTTTGGCTTCGCCTTCGTGTCCCATCAACTCGGCAGCTTTATCGGCGTCTGGGCCGGCGGCCTGCTGTTCGATATCTACGGCAATTACGATTTCATCTGGTGGAGCGCCATCGCCCTGGGCGGGATCGCCGCCGCCCTGCATTTTCCCATCGACGACCGCCCCGTGGTCCGTAACCCCGTCCCGGCGGCTGCCTAACCCATCGGCGTGGGGATCGGTTTTCCAGCCAGATGGGCGCGCATGTTTTCCATGTAGAGCAAATATTTTGCATGGGTGGCGTCGGACGCGTTGCCGGCGATATGCGGCGTCAGGGTCATGTTGTCCAGTGACTTGAATGTGTCGGGAATATTGGGCTCGTCCTCATAGACGTCAATCGCCGCACCCGCGATGAGTCCCTCCTTCAGAGCCCTTACCAGGGCGTCGTTATCGACGATGGAGCCGCGCGCCACATTGATCAGATATCCGGCCGGCCCCAGCGCCCGCAAGACGGTCTCATCAATCATGCGCCGGGTTTCCGGCCCGCCGGGACACGACAGCACCAGATAGTCGGATGCGTCCGCCAGCGCCGTCACGTCGCTCACATAGCGCCACGGCGCATCCTTCGGGCGCGGACCGGTATAGGCGATTTCCATGTCGCAGGCCGCGGCGCGGCGCGCAATACCCGATCCGATCAGGCCGAGCCCGACAATGCCGATCCGCCGGCGGCTGATGGTCGGCGTCGCCACATCGCGGAATTCGCGCCACTGCCCGGAACGCGCCGCCCGGTCGGCGGCGACAATGCGGCGCGATGCGCACATCATCAGGCAGATCGCCAGATCGGCCACGCTGTGGGCATTGGTGCCGGGGCCGAAGGACAGGGCGATACCCCGCGCCCGCGCCGCCGCCACATCGATATTTTCACACCCGGCGCCAAACGCCGAAACAATTTCGAGACTGTCGAGTCGCTCGATCAGCGCAGAAGTGATCCCGATGGTGCCGTTGGTGAGCACGGCGCGGATTTTCCCGGCAACGGAATCAAGCGCCGGATCATCCGCCGCGACGCGCGGCATATAATGCACGTTGAAATCCTCCGCCAGCAATTCGGCATAACCCTCGGGCATGACCATGGTCACCAACAGATCGGGTTTCATGAATATCCCCTTTTAATATTCGACGGGTAAGGTGAGGTCCGCGATCACCGGGAAATGGTCGGACTGGATTGACTCGCCGACCCTGCGGTTCGTGACGCCGACGCCGCTTCCGACCAGAACCTGGTCCAGCGGCAATCCGAAAACAGGAATGCGGCTGATCCATGAGGACCGGAACGGAAACCCGATTGCGGCGTCGGCGAGGCCGCCAATACGCAACAAATCGGCAAAAATCCGCGACCATGGCGTGGCGTTCAAATCACCCATCACGATCACCCGCCCACGATCCGCGGCGGAGGCGACGGCGGCGCGCCCGGCGGCGAAACGGATCATCGCATTGCGCCACCCGGTGGCAGTGCCCCCCGGGCGCGCGGCATGCAATCCCAAAACCGTAAGACAATCGGCCATGCGTGACCGGCACAGCCGGGCCTCAAGCACCGGCAGGAACTCCAGACTTGGCCGGTACAGGCGCGTCTCCGCAATCGGAATCCGGCTGAGCAGCAGAAGACCGAACAGACCCGCGCGCCGGGAACCGGTACGGTAAGGAAGGATATCATCGAGATCCCGCAAAAACCGGTTCGGAGCGGTTTCGAATTCGGTGATCAGAACGATATCGGGGATTTCGCGGCGGACCAGACGGCGGAGAGCGCCGAGATCGGCCTGTTGCTGGTGGAGGTTGAGTGTCATCACGCGAATCCTGGCTCCGCCGTCATGGGCATGAGCGTCCTGACCGAGTCCGAGATAGGGAAACAGGGGAACAATATTGACGAGCAGCAGGATTGCGGCGGCCCCGGCCGTGACATAAGCCCGCCGCATCAGGAAGAACGCGACGAACAACGCGGCCCCGGCCACATACTGAATCCGAAGATGGGACAGCAGCTCAAAGCCCCACCAGAATTCGTCAAGATAACTCACCGCCACGATCACCCCATAGGCAACAAACAGGCCTATGAAAAATTTACCGATCCGCGTCATAGTCCCCATATCCCCATCCGGAATGGCGCCATTGTAACGCCGCGCCCCATGTTTCCGGCTAGAAAATTCGGCTTGATAGGGTAGATTGCCGCCACGTTTTATTCCGTCGGGGCTTTGTAATGATCGAACCATTTTGGCGGCGGCCATTTTATGCCGTCGTGTGTTGTACCCTTATCATCGCCCTGACCTTCGGCGTTCGCCAAACATTCGGTCTGTTCATGGTGCCGATCAGCGAAGGGCTGGGATGGGGCCGCGAGGCCTTCTCCATCGCCATCGCAACGCAAAATCTGATGATCGGGCTGTCGGCGCCGTTCTTCGGGGCCGCCGCCGACAAGTGGGGCGCGGTAAAAGTCGTCACCGGGGCGACGGCGCTGTACGCCATGGCGACCTATCTGATTTCCCACAGCACGACGCCGGACACCATGCTGGCCAGCGCCGGATTCATGGCGGGGTTTGCGCTGGGCGGCTGCGGACTGCCGCTGCTGCTGTCCATCGTCGGACGGGTCGCGCCGGAGCAAAGGCGCACCGCCTGGCTGGGCATCGTCACCGCCGGGGCCACCATGGGGCAGTTGATCATGGTGCCGGCCACACAGCAGCTGATCGCGGGATATGGCTGGGTCAATGCCGTCTTTATCCTGTCGGTGCTGACCGCGACCGCAATTCCTCTGGCCATGAGCCTGAGCGCGGTGGGAACCGGGGCCGCCGACCGCAGGGCCCCGCAAAGCCTGACCGCGGCATTGAAGGAAGCCAGGGGACATAGCGGTTTCATTCTACTCGTGCTGGGATTTTTTGTGTGCGGCCTGCAGGTCCAGTTCATCAATACCCATCTGCCCGCCTATCTCACCGACAAGGGCGTCAGCGCGGAGATCGCTGCCAGCGCCATCGCCACCATCGGGCTGTTCAACATGGCGGGGATCTGGATTTCCGGCTGGCTCGGCGGAAAATTCCGGATGAAATATCTGCTGAGCTATATCTATCTCGGCCGCGCGGTGATCATCTTCGCCTTCATCTCGCTGCCGATCAGTGAAATTTCCATCCTGATATTTGCGGCGTCCATCGGACTGCTGTGGTTGGCAACCGTGCCGCTCACCTCGGGCATCGTGGCCAGGGTCTTCGGCACGCGCTACATGGCGACGCTCTACGGCATCGTGTTCATGAGCCACCAGATCGGCAGCTTTATCGGCGTCTGGCTCGGCGGACATCTGTACGACACCACGGGCAGCTATCAGATCGCCTGGTGGGTCGCCATCATGTTCGGCGTGATCGCCGCCGTGCTGCACTGGCCGATCAAGGACGCGCCGCTGGACCGCCTGTCGGAACAGGGCGCGTAGATTTTATCCGTGACGCCGGTATTTCCGGCGGCTCGGGAAATATCTTTTCACGGTGCGGAAACCTTCCATCCTGGCCGGCTGAATTCCATGATCCGGGCGCGACAAGTCGCGGGCCGCCTCCTCGATCCGTTCAATGCGGTCCTCGGTTCCCGGATGGGTGGAAAACAGTGACGTTGTGCCTTTGGTCCCGGGCGGCATGACCGTCAGCAGGGATTTGAAAAAGTTCGACGCCCTGGCGGGATCATGGCCGGTCTTTTCGAACACCTTGAGAATGTGCTGATCGGCTTCGAATTCCCGGTCGCGGGAATAGCCGGTGGTTACCGTGTTCATCAACCGGTCTTCGACCTGATCCAGAACCAGATTATTCAGCGCCCCCTTGTTGGTTTGCTTCAGGATCGTTTCACGGGCGATATTGCTCATGCCCTTGGTAAAATCCTCGGTCTTCATCTGGGCCAGCCCGTGGCTCATTTCCACATGGCCGATTTCATGGGCGATCACGGCGGCGAGCTCGTCCTCGCTCGAGGTATAGCGCAGCAAGCCTTTATGGATTGCGATTTTTCCGCCCGGCAACGCCCAGGCATTGACCGTGTTGTTGTTGACCAGCACGATTTCCCAGGGAAGGTTCTTGCGGTCGCTGGTTTTCAGCAATTCCTCGGAAAAATTCCGGATGCCCCGCTGCGCCCGGCGATTGCCATAGGGACCGCCGGCACGATCGACCATTTTCGGAAACAAATTCGTGCCGATGCGGATTTCGTCCTTTTCATCCAGAGTGAAGCCCTCAAAGACCGATTGAACGCCGGAAAACAACCGGTTGAGATTCAAGAACCCGCCCCGGTCTTCATTCTCATCGTCACTGGTTCCGCCTATTCTGAGCCCGAACTGGGCCAGCGCGGGAAAAGAGGCGGCGCTCGCCCCCAGGGTCAAGCCGGCCAGGCCGGCAACGATGGTGCGACGGGCAATGGGCTTTGTCATGATCAATGCTCCTCGGATTTATTCATTTTGTTTCCGCTGTAAAGCTGTGATCCCATGTAGCAGGCGGCGGATTTTCCTCGAAATAGGAACAGCGTTCACTGTAGACGCGCGCGATGGGGTCGTCTATCGCCAGCTTTGCAAAGTCGTCCCGCGCCCTTGCAAACCGCCGCCGGTAGTACTGCGCCATGGCGTCATGAAAATCGCGCACGCGGGCCAGCCGGTCATCGGAAATTTCCGCCGCGCGGCCGACGACTTCATAGACTTTAGTGGGTTTGGACTTGCCGACCACGAGCAGGCGGTCGAGGCGGCGCAGCACGAATTCGCGCCCGAGCCGCCGCGCGGTTTCCTCTCCGATCATCAGGTTGGACCCATAGATCTTGTTGGCGCCTTCGAGCCGCGCGGCCAGGTTGGTGGTGTCCCCGGTCACTGTATAGTTCAACCGGGTCGCCGAGCCCGTATTGCCGACCAGCCCGTCCCCCGAATTGATGCCAAACCGTGTACCGATGGGCGGAAGCCCGTATTCCCCCTCCATGACATCCCTGTTGAAGGCGGCCAGTTTTTCCAGGCACACAAGCCCCGCCTCTACCGCGTGGCGTTCGGCCAGCGGGTCCACCGACGGCGCGCCCCACGACGCCATGACCGCATCGCCAATAAAGGAGACTACATATCCGCCATGGTCCTCGATGACCCCGGTGAGCACGGTGAAATAGCGGTTCAGGATCGTCACCAGCAGTTCCGGCTGGTCCTTGAGGCGTTCGGCAAGCTTCGTGTAGCCGGCGATGTCGGTGAACATGACCGTCACCCGGCGGGTTTCGCCACCAAGCTCAATGGTTTCATTTTCCTGGGACAGCCGTTCGACAATACTGGGCGCGAGATATTGCCCGAACGCCTTTTTTATGCGCCGCTTCGCCCTGTCTTCCAGCATCATTCGAAAGGCATATATGGCGGCGAAGGTCACCAGCCCGCCAAGCGCCGCCAGCACCAGGGGGAGAACGACTCCCGACTGGAACGCGAAAACCGATGCGCCGCCCTGAAATGCGATAGCCCCAAGGGTCAGGAAAAATCCCGGAACCGGGGCCATCAAAAAGAGCAGCATCGACAGGATGAACACCATGCCGGCCATCAGCCCGAAGCTCGCGACGGGGGATAACAGCACAAGCGCGTCACCCCGGGCCAGGCTATTGAATGCGGCGGCATGGATAAATATTCCGGGCAGGGTATGTCGCTGGATGATTTCACCGAACCTGTCCGGGACGTACGGCAGTTTGCAGCGCCGGGGCGGCGCACCGTCATCCAGTGCATTTACGAACCGTTTCGCCGTCATGTGGCGGTCCTCAAGATCAAGCGACGATCCGACAAGAACGGTTTTGCCGCCAAATGCGCGGGCGTAGAATTCATCATTTCCCGATGTGGCGCAGTGAAACATATCGGCCAGGCTGTAAGTGGGGATGTCGCGCGCGCCCGTATTATAATTGATCAGGAAGTCGCCCGTCGGCGCCGGGATACCGGACCGGACCGCCAGTTCCGCGGCAAAGGATGCAACCCGTCCGCCGCCCTCGGTCGGAAATGCGGCGGGATATCCGCGCACCACGTCATCGGCATCGAGCAGCAGATTAAGCGGCCGGATATTTTTGGGCCCACCCACGGCAATGACCTGCCCCCGATAGGGCCGGATGGTCTGGCGCGACAGGCGGGTCTCTCCCAACACCAGCCGTCCGGCGCGGCCAGCGGGGCCGGCGCGGCCAAGTTTGTAGAATGATTTCAACAATGGCTTGTCGAATCCGGGCAGCAGGTTCCGGCTATCCAGCGTGGTCGGATAAATCAGATCAAACCCGACGACCCTGGCCCCGGACTCATTGAGCTTGTCCAGCACCCGGGCCAGCATCGGCGTCCAGGCGACTTTTGGCGTGTCCGAAAAGGGCGGCGTCCGATAGGTCTCTTCATCGATCACGACGACGACGACCGAAGACTGTTCCGGCGGAAACAGGGGACCGAAAATAGCGTGCCGTGCATATAGAAGGAAATCGATGCCGAGCCGATGCAGATATATGCCCGGCGCCACATCGACCATGGCCGCGAGAAAAATCGAAAGCCCCAGGGCAACGGCGACCCGCCGCCGCCAATGTGAAAAGTGACTCAACGTCCCAACAGGACAATCCGGCTCAGCACCGTGTCCGGGCCTTCCAGGTCCGGGTCGATGGAAAATACAGCCTTCAACATTTTTCCGCCGTTGATGGACACCTGAACTTCATAGGGAAAGCCGATTTTCAATGGCGGTGCGCCGGTGGGATAGGCGAGATGTTTTCCCGTACCACTTCCCGCCCAAAGAGTTTTCGGCGGATCATTGTCGAGATCGATGACCTTGACGTTCACCTCCCCCGCGACGCGCCATTTGAACACCGGATGAGCGCTCTTGATGGTCCATTCGGACCAGTCCTGACCCTGGAACGGCGATGTCGCCCGGGTCACGGACGCGCCGGCTTCACCGGTTTCCTTTGCCACGATCACCTTCGATCCCTGGCACGGCGCCTTGACGCTGGTGATCTTCCCGTCCTCAATCTTGCCGGCGTCTTTCTGAACCGTCAGCCTGCCGCCCCTGGCGGTTTCATGCCGGCAGGAAGAAAAATAGGACAGCACGATTTCGCCTGTCGGGCCCAACTCGATCTCCTGACCGGGAAAAACATAATCGAGAAATTCAACACCGGCCTTGGGCGCAAGCGCCACGGATTCGACCAGCGCCACCGGACGGTCTTTGTCCGATTGCGCGAAAACCGGCGGTGCGCCCGCAGAAACGGACAAAACAATTCCAGCCGACAGACCAACAATCGCTCGCTTCATCATCCCCCGCTTCATCCTCCAATGACCTCGAGTTTATTTCGGAACTCATTGATTATCACGATGTCGCGCCAAATCGTCACGTCAAATCGAAGCCATCCAGATCGACCGTATAAATTTCCTGCGCGCGCCTGACGCCGCGCAATTCATGACGCCCCAACGGAATCAGCTGATCGGCGCAGGCGGTTGCCGCCCGGGCAAAACTTTCCGACACCAGCAGATGATGACCGAGTTCCTGGCACAGGGCTTCCAGGCGGCTGGCCTCATTCACCGCCGGCCCGATGACCGTGAAATCCTGACGGCCGGCCGCACCCACATTGCCATAGAGTACATCGCCCAAATGCAGCGCGATATCCAGTTCCAACACGGGCAGGCCCTGACTCTTGCGTTTCTCATTGAGCCGGCGCACCCGGCTCAGGGTCTCCATTCCCGTCTGCAAGGCCACCTGGCATACCGAATCGCGCGGCTGGTCTTCCAGATTGAAGGTCGCCAGCAGACCATCACCAAGGAATTTCAGCACCTGACCGCCCCGTTCGACGACCGGCGGCACCATCTGCTCGAAATAGGAATCCAGCATGGGCGCCAGCGCATCGCGTTCGACGCTATCGGTCATACTGGTGAACCCCCGCAAATCGGCATAGATCAGCACGGCCCGGATCACATCCAGCGAGCCGCGACGAATATCGCCGCCCATGATCCGGCGGCCCGCATCGGGCCCCACATAGGTGTCCAGCACGTTTTCGGCAATCTCCTGGGTCAACAGGGTCTTGGCGGTCAACGCCAGCCGCGGAATCAGCCGATCAAGAAGTCGAATTTCGTGATCGGAAAACCCGCCAGGGCGGTTCGTTGCCCAACTGGAAATCAATCCGGTTTCCACCGATTGCACGGCGCCGATGGTAAACCGCGTGACACGGGCCAAGTAATCGGTCCCGCCTTCCTTTTTCAAGTCAACGAGAATGGGATAATCGAATTCCTGATTTCCGTCTTCCAGGCGAAAGCGGCGGGAATAATCACCGGTTTCGATCATGGGATATAAAGGGCTGTTCTTCCAACCGGTATTACCACTCTGGCCCAAGGTAGCGCTCTCGCTGGCTACTTCGCCGCCATCGGTCCAGACAAAGGTGTTGGCGTCGACGCTGGGATGCAAGGTCCGCATCCCTATCATGGCGCGCTGCATATACATCCCGGCCAAAGCCAATCGCTCGCAGAATCCGGACAAAATTGCTTCGAACTCGCCACCCTGGAGTCCCTGATCGATCAACCAGTTGGAGATGTCCTGAATTATTTCGGCATCACGGCCCAGATCATGCGCCCCGGCCTGATGGGGAGAAATCTCAGTATTTGCGTTCACGCCGGTTCCCTCATCGCGCCTCACCCATTACGATGCGCCATCTTAATATGGGATGAGAGAGCTCAATGACAACAAAAGCATATGAAACTGTTCTGGTTGAAATCACCGACGGCATCGCCTGGGTGACCCTGAACCGGCCCGAAAAACGCAACGCCATGAATCCGCAGCTTCACTTTGATATGGTCGAAGCGCTGACATGGCTCAACACCGACACGGAAAGCAAGGTTCTGGTGCTTACGGGCGCGGGTGAATCATTTTGCGCCGGTATGGATCTCAAGGAATTTTTCCGCGAACTAGACGACAAGCCGGTCGAACGCGCCGCCTCGCGCGACGCCGACAAGCGCTGGGGCTGGTACGGGTTGACCAGGTTTTCCAAACCGACCATTGCCATGGTCAACGGCTATTGCTTCGGTGGGGCCTTTACGCCCCTGATTGCGTGTGATTTCGCCATCGCCGCCGACGACGCCACCTTCGGACTCAGCGAAGTCAATTGGGGCATCATCCCAGGCGGTCTGGTCAGCAAGGTCGTCACCGAGGTCATGACCCATCGCAAGGCGATGTATTATGCCTGCACCGGCCGGTCCTTCGACGGCAAGGAAGCCGAGGCCATCGGGCTGATTACCAGCTCAGTGCCGCGCGACCAGTTGAAGGCGGAGGTGACCGCGCTGGCCAAGGATCTGATGGAGAAATCACCCGTCGTGCTGCGGGCGGTCAAGGAAGCCATCCGGGCCGTAACCCATATGACGGTCGATCAGGCCTATGAGTATCTCGAATCGAAGCAGGAACAGATGCGGTTCCGCGACGACGAAGGCACCCGAAACCGCGGCATCGCGGAATTCATTGATAAGAAAACCTACCGCCCCGGCTTCGAACCCGTCGGCAAGAAATAGGAAAAGCCGCCCTCGTCCCCCAATGGGAAGAGGGCGGCAATCCAACCCGGCTCAAATCGCCGGGTTGGCGTCGATCAGGATGAAGGCGATCTGGCACGGCTTGTCGCCGCGATTGGCCCAGGCATGGTTAGTGCCGCGCTGGATCACCACATCACCCGCCGTGAGGTGGACGTCATCCTTTTCCTCATCCATCAACATATCGATCTCGCCGGACATGACGATGGCGTAGTCGATGGAATCCGTGCGGTGTGTTCCCGCATGGCGGGCGGCCGCGCCTTCGGCGGCATGGGCGCCAAGCTGTTCGGCCACTCCGGGGCCGTCCGGCGTATCCGCATCGGGCGCGAATTCCACCACCCGGAACACCGAGCCATTGGTCGGCGGTTGCAGCGGGATATCGCCCAGCACCGCATCCTCCGACCCGCTATTGTCGGCCGGCGTTGAATGTGTCCGCCACAGGCCCGTCGACCCGGTGCCACCCGGCCGGACCTTTGTATTCGGCGCGGCGCTGTCAAAAATGATGACTGCTTTCCCGTTTTCGTCATGTCCGGTAACGACCCGGCGGATCGGCGCAACCATGTGATTTCCCCCTGTTGATTAATGGCGACTGAATGGTGCCAGCATCGGCAATAAGGGGCAACCGTCATCCTTTCCTTCCGGGAAGCGGTGAATAATCGAGGAAACACACACCATTCATACTATGTAAATTATCTGACACATGCCGCGAAAATAAGGAATTTGTTAACCATATCCGGATCAAATTAATATTCACCGTGTCGAACCGCAAGCGAGCATGAAATGGCATCGATAATATCTGTTATTCGATCCCAGTCGAACGGAGAACGCCGTCATCCTCTTGCCGGAAAGTGGAATATACAAAGCAAAGATTCTCACCGGCACTTACTGATATACCGGTTCGCTTTGTTCAATATTGTCGCGTCGATGTTTCTGGGCGTCGCCTATGTTCATGGTTTTGTGGACATGGTGCTGGCGGCCGACCGCACCCAGATATCCCTCGCCATTTTCGTGGTGTTTCTGTCCGGGTTGGGGATTTGCGGGGTTCTGATCGCGGGCGTCAGCCGGGAACTGAACAGGACGCGCAGCTTCGACCCCAACGTTCCGTCCCACGCGGCGAGCTATCTTGAAAAGCTGCGCGGCTGCGCCGACGCCGACCGTTCGGTGATCGCGGGCGCCATGAGGCTGCGGCTGTCCCATCGCGTATCCGTCGTCCGCCATATCGCCAATAGCCTGGTCCTGCTGGGGCTGATCGGCACCGTGGTCGGGTTCATCATCGCATTGTCGGGCGTCGATCCGCAAAAAGCAGCAGATGTCGCTTCGATTTCGCCGATGGTATCGACCCTGATCCGGGGCATGTCGACGGCGCTGTACACCACATTGGTCGGTGGTGTACTCAATCTCTGGCTCACGGTGAACTACCAGCTGCTGGCCACGGGAACGGTCAAGCTGATCACCGCCATGCACGAGCTCGGGGCGCAGCGGGAGAGCGCAACGTGACCGAACTGGACGATATCGACGAAGGCGGCGGCGACACCGTTTTTCGCGATGTCATTCTGCTGGCGCTGTCGGGCTTCGTTGCCGTGGTGCTATTGCTTCTGCCCCATCTGAATCCGCCCCTTGAAGCCAAGGAATCCCCACCGCCTGGGAATGTGGTGGTCGAACTGCATTGGCCGGCCGAAATCGATGCCGATGTGGATCTCTGGGTCGAGGCGCCGGGCGACCGGGCGGTCGGATATTCCAACAAGGGCGGCCGGCTGTTCAACCTGCTGCGCGATGATCTGGGGCGTTTTCTCGACATCACCCAGATCAATTACGAGGTCGCCTACAGCCGGGGCGTCATTCCCGGGGAATATGTCGTCAACGTTCACCTCTACCGGCAAGGTCCAGAAATGAGACCGGTGCCGATCACCATTGTCGCCAGCGTGAAGAAAAACCAGACCGACAGGCTGCGGCGGATCGCGACCACCAAGCTGGACCTGACTTTCGGGGGCGAGGAAAAAACCGCTTTCCGGTTTTCCATGGACAGGGACGGCCGTCTCGTCACCGGGTCCATCAACAGCCTGTTCAAGCCGCTGCGAAGCGAAGGCAAGTAATGCAGCTGAAAGCGAAATAGAAACATGCAGCTGAAACGCGGGGGGGAATAATGGATCTGGCGCTGTATTTTTTCGTACCGACCGCAATCGCCGCCGCATTGCTCGCCAATATC
This sequence comes from uncultured Rhodospirillaceae bacterium, assembly GCA_937916005.1. Lineage (GTDB taxonomy): Bacteria > Pseudomonadota > Alphaproteobacteria > MPNO01 > MPNO01 > CALGIA01. The sequence goes on along the minus strand of CALGIA010000482.1, from coordinate 3,455 downwards.
GGCATCTGGTCACCGCGCAATGGCTGGATGAAAATTTCGGCGATCGTCATCACGACGCTGTTCCTGCCGTTGGCCTATGGCTCGATTTCCGAATTAATGAGCCGCCCCAAACCGGTATCGCTGGAATGGGCCCGGCGCGCAATGCCGGAAGCGCAGCTGATCGGCGCCAGTCTTCACGAAGGCAAGGCCATATACATCTGGCTTCAGACCCCGGAATCCCCTGAGCCGCGCGCCTATGAACTGCCCTGGAGCAAGGAAACCGCCAAGCAACTTCAGGAGGCTCAGCGCCACGCCAAGAATGCCAAAAACGGCATCAAGGTCCGACGCCCCTTTGAGACGGAACGCGACCCTCTCCAGAACATGTTCTACGCCGCGCCGCGCAAGCCGCTTCCGACAAAACAGCGCACCCGGGAAGTCCCGCTGAACTATGTCAGGCCCGACACCGCCGGATAATCCGCCATTGGCTAGTGCCCCGAACCCCCCTATTGTCGTCGCGATTCGAATTTCGCAACAATGATTGCGGTCAAGGATTCGAGTCCAGGGATACAATAGCCGGGCTGGAAATGAAAAAATCACGTCTTGTAGTGCGGCTGACGCTGGCTTTCGCGCTGACCACGTATTTCGTTTCACCGACTCTCGCGCAAAATCCGGCTCTCTCGCAAAGCCCTGGGGTGAATTCCGACCTGGTCCGGATTCAACGCGCCGCGCTGGCCTATGCAAACCCGGCCAATAGCGACCGGGTCATTGTCCAGGACCAGACCAATCAGCGGCTCGCCACGATCATCGCCGCCAACAACAACCGGCTGGCCGAAAACAATCTGGCCTTCCTGGTGATCGAGGCGATTTCGCACAATCCCGCCCGGTCCAATGAATATGTTTCAACGGTCGCTGCCGCGGCGCCTTTATTGGCTCCGGGCGTGACGCGGCTGGTGCGCCAAGCCTATCCCTTTCGCATGATCACGGTGACGGCCACAACTGCCACATCGGCCACAACTGCCACACCGGCGGCGCCGGGCGCATCGGCAGCCCGGTCGAACGTCAAACTCGATGAACTGGCCGACGCCGATGCGGAGAGCAGTACCGGACCATCCGACCAGAATGATCCGTTTGAAGGTCTCAACCGGGTGATATTCACCGTGAACGATACGCTCGACAGCTATATTTTCCGGCCCCTCGCCTGGACCTATGGCCGGATCATGCCGGGATTCGCCAAGCGGGCGGTCAACCATGCGTTCCGCAATCTCAAATCCCCGGTGATCTTCGGCAATGATTTGTTGCAGGGAGAAATCGGCGACGCAGGCGTCACATTACTGCGCTTCGTGATCAATTCGACCGCCGGTATCGCCGGGCTGTTTGAAGTCGCCGAGGAATTCGACCTTCAACATCATGACGCGGATTTCGGCCAGACCCTGCACGCATATAATATCGGCGCCGGGCCCTATATCATGATCCCGCTGTTCGGTCCCGCGTCGGCGCGCGACGGCGTCGGACGGCTGGTCGATGCCTTCATGGACCCCATAACCTATGTGCTCGACCCCACGGATCGCACATTGTTCGCGCTCGGCAAGTCGCTGGTTCGCCGCGAGGAGCTGCTTGAACAGCTCGATGAACTGCGCAAGACGTCGGTCGATTACTATGCGGCAATCCGCAGCCTGTATTACCAGGACCGGGCCAAAACGCTCCGGCGCGGCAAACCTCCGGCCGGCGCCGATTTCGATGAATTTCTAAAGGTCGAGGAGTGACCGGGCGCTTGCGGATCGGATCGGTCGGACTGTCGTTGGCGATCGCGCTCGTCGTCTCGGCGGCCCATGCGGACATCAAGGACGCGCGCAAATCATATCTTCGGGGCGATTACGCGTCGGCATTGACAGAATACAAACGCTTGGCCGAGGCCGGCAATGTGGACGCACAGGCGCGACTCGGCGAAATATATTATACCGGGCGCGGCGCATTGGAGGATCTGGCCCTTGCCCATAAATGGTTGAAAGCAGCGGCCCAGCAGGGCGATGTGGGCTCCCAGGTCAATCTGGGGCTGATCCTGGCGCAAAATTCCGAATTCGAGGCTGCGGCTAAATGGTTTGGCATGGCCGCCGCCAAGGGCGACACGGCAGCCATGAACAACATGGCGGCATTTCATATGCGCGGACTCGGGGTGGATCAGAATATCCGGCTGGCATTCGCCATGCTGGAAAAAGTTGCTGAACGAGGCGACTCCAACGATCAGTACCAGCTTGGCATGATGTATCTTCAAGGCATGAGCGGCGCGCCCGATATGGTCAACGGCCTGAAATGGCTAACCCGCGCCGCCGGGCAAGGCAATGCGGAGGCGCAGCTGCGCCTGGGCGCGGTTCTGTCAGAAAATGAGGGGCCGGATGATCGATTGGTCAAGGCCTATAAATGGATTCATCTCGCTTCCATGTTCGGTGCGGACAATGCCAACCAGATGTTGGCGGACCTGTCCGAAAAAATGACCGCCGGGCAAATTGCTGAAGCCAAACGGCTTGCGTTGTCCTGGCAACCCGGGAACAATTAATCAACGGATCAAACGAGGAAACAAATGGTAAGACTAACCGATCTCGACGAGCCCCAGCGTACGAATCTACGTGACTTGCCCTGCCCTGATTTCGACACCCAACCCTGGGTGACCGGCCCGCCCCTGAAAGACCGGCGGTTGGCGATGATTTCCACCGCAGCCCTGCAACACCGGGACGACCGGGTCATGCTGCAAGGTGTCGGCGATTATCGGGCCATCGCCGATGACGCCGCGGCGGGAGACCTGGTAATGGCCCATGTGTCCACCAATTTCGACCGGTCCGGCTATGAGCAGGATCTGAACGTGGTCCTGCCCCTGGACCGCCTGCACGAAATGGCCGAGGCCGGAGAGATCGGCTCGATCGGGACGTATCACTATGCCTTCATGGGTTCGACCGACCCCATGCATATGGAAGAATCGGCCCGGGAACTGGCCGGACATCTGAAGAATGATGGCGTTGACAGCGTACTGCTTCTTCCCGTTTGACCTCTGTGTACGCGCGCCGTGGGCGGGCTTGCACATTTTCTGGAAGACGAAGGACTGGCGACAACTCATATCAGCCTGATCAGGCCCCAATCGGAACACACGCGCCCGCCGCGCGCCTTATGGGTACCGTTCGAGCTGGGCCGGCCGCTCGGCGCGCCCAATGACCCGGAATTTCAAACAAGGGTCTTGCGGGCCGTTCTCGGCCTGCTGGAGCGAAATGACGGCCCCGTACTGCTGGAAGATTTCCCCGACGACGCGCCGGCGGATATAGCGGCGCGGGACGGCGAAAACTGGTTCTGCCCCATCTCCCTGCCACCGCTGCCCGCCGACATGGAAGCCGGCGGCGGGTTCAAGGCGGCGATCGAAGCGGAGATCGGCGGCCTGGCAACATGGTATGACGCGGCGCTGCGGACGCGCGGGCGCACCACCATGGGTC
>CALGIA010000481.1 GCA_937916005.1 uncultured Rhodospirillaceae bacterium | reverse complement strand
TTCATCGTCAATGATCCGGGGGAGGGCACCCAGGCCAAGCGGCGCGCCCAGGCCGTCATCGTCGATCACCTGACTCCTCCCCTGACCCGGGCGGAAAGCTACGGGCCGCTGGCGGAGCTGGAATTGCTGGTCGATGAATTCTATGAGGCGGTCGGGCTTGATCCGCGCCGTCTGGATCTGTTGCGCGTCCAGATTCTGGAATTGACCCGCGATATCGGGCTGGACAAGGACGCGGGCATCGATGATGGGGATGACGAAGCCGCCGCGCTGGCCAAGCTGGATAATTACCTGTGCGACCTGAAGGAAATGCAGATCCGCGACGGGCTGCATGTTCTGGGCGAGACGCCGCAAGGCCGGTTGCGCCGGGATCTGCTGGTCGCGCTTGCGCGTCTGCCGCGTCATGCTCCTGATTCCGGCGATGCGCGCAACAATTCGCTGATCCGCGCCCTGGCTACGGATTTCGGACTGACCGGCGATGGCTTCGATCCGCTGGATTGCCGTCTGGGAGATCCGTGGACCGGGGCCAAGCCGCAGGCCTTGCAGGAAATTCTGGCCCCTGTGACATGGCGCAATCACGGCGACACGGTTGAGCGGTTGGAGGAAATGGCGTCCCGCCTGGTTGATGGCGAGACCCTTGTAAATCCGGCATGGATTGCGACCCGGGCCGTGCTCGACGCCATCGAGAGCGAGATCGCGCCCGCCGTGGATGCCTGCGGCGCGGCGGAAATCGCCGCCCTGATCACGGGGCTGGACGGCAGGTTCATCGAGCCCGGCCCGTCCGGCGCGCCGACCCGCGGGCGTCTCGACGTGCTGCCCACGGGGCGCAATTTCTATTCCGTGGACAGCCGCACCGTGCCCACTCCCGCCGCCTGGCAATTGGGCTGGAAATCCGCCGGGCTGCTGCTGGATGAATACCGCCAAACCCATGGCGAATGGCCCAAACATATGGCGATCAGCGCCTGGGGAACGGCGAACATGCGCACCGGCGGCGACGATATCGCCCAGGCCATGGCGTTGATCGGGGTGCAGCCGAAATGGGAGCCCGCGTCGCGGCGGGTGATCGGGTTCGACATTCTTCCGGTTCATATGCTGGACCGGCCGCGGGTCGATGTGACCTTCCGGATTTCAGGCTTTTTCCGCGACGCCTTTCCGACCCAGATCGATCTGTTCGACAGCGCCTCCCGCGCGGTCGCCGCCCTGGATGAAAATGAGCGGGATAATCCCTTGGCCGCCCGGGTCCGCGAAGAATCCGCGCGGCTGCGCCAGGCGGGCCATGATGCGATTGATGCGGATCATCTGGCCGGGGCCCGGGTGTTCGGGTCCATGCCGGGCGCATATGGCGCCGGTCTGCAGGCGCTGATCGACGAAAAAGGCTGGCGCGACGACGATGATCTGGCCCGCGCCTATCTCGCCTGGGGCGGGTATACCTATGGCGGCAAACAGGCGGGACGCCCCGCCCATGGCCAGTTCCAGTCCCTGCTGTCGACTACCCAGGCGGTGGTGCAGAATCAGGACAACCGGGAACATGATCTGCTGGATTCCGATGATTACTACCAGTTCGAAGGCGGCATGACGGCGGCGGTGCGCCATTATTCCGGGCGGCAGCCGGCGGTCTATCACAATGATCACAGCCGGCCCTTCGCGCCCAGAATCCGCACCCTGGAAGACGAAATCGGACGGGTGGTCCGCGCCCGGGTGGTCAACCCCAAATGGATCGCCGGCGTGATGCGCCACGGCTATAAGGGCGCGTTCGAGATGGCGGCGACGGTGGATTATCTGTTCGCCTTCGCCGCCACGGCGCGGGTCGTGGCCGATCATCATTTCGACGCGGTCTTCGAGGCCTATTTGAACGACCCGGACATATTGGAATTTCTGCGCGCCAATAATCCGGCGGCGCTGAAGGAGATGGCCGAGCGCATGCAGGAAGCCCTTGAGCGCGGCCTGTGGCAGAGCAAATCCAATTCCGCCGCCGGGTCATTGCGCGGCCTGATCGAGACAAGCCAAACCGGACATGCAGGAGATGTGGGATGAGTGAGCAGGATGATGCGCCACGGGACGACCATGCCCGCGCCAATGAAAAGGCCGCCAAGAAAAAGCAGGCCAGGGAAAAAATCCTGGCCACCAAGACCATCGAAAAGGGTCTCCTGATTGTCCATACGGGCAAGGGGAAGGGGAAATCCACCGCCGCTTTCGGGTTGGTGATGCGCGCCATGGGCAACGGCATGCGGGTCGGCGTGATCCAGTTCGTGAAGGGCAAGTGGGACACCGGCGAACGATCCATCCTGGAACATTTCCCCGATCAGATCGAAATCCACGCCATGGGCGAGGGGTTCAGCTGGGACACCCAGGACAAGGGCCGCGACATCGCCGCCGCCCGCAAGGCCTGGGAGAAATCGAAGCAGATGATCGAGGACTCCCGGGGACCGAACCCGAAATTCGGCATGATCCTGCTGGATGAGCTGAACATCGTGCTGCGCTACGACAATCTGCCGCTGGATGAAATAATCGACACCCTGCGCGACAAGCCCGACGATCTGCATGTCATCGTCACCGGGCGCAACGCCAAGGACGAGCTGATCGAGATCGCCGATCTGGTCACGGAAATGGCCCAGATCAAGCATCCTTTCCGGTCGGGCGTGAAGGCTCAGAAAGGCATTGAGTTCTAGGTCATGGCGAAGGCGTTGATGTTTCAGGGCACCGGATCGGACGTGGGTAAATCGCTCATCGTCTCCGGTCTGGCGCGCGCTTTCGCCAATCGCGGCATGAAAGTGCGGCCGTTCAAGCCGCAGAACATGTCCAACAACGCGGCCATCGCGGCGGATGGCGGCGAGATCGGCAGGGCCCAGCATTTGCAGGCCCTGGCCGCCCGGGTTCCGGCCAGCGTGCATATGAATCCCATATTGCTGAAGCCCCAATCCGACATCGGCGCGCAGGTGATCGTGCGCGGCCAGGTGCGCTGCAACGCAACCGCCCGCGATTATCAGCATATGAAGGCGGGGCTGTTGCGGGATGTGCTGGACAGCTTTGCCGTCAACGCGACGGACGCCGATCTGGTCCTTGTGGAAGGGGCGGGCAGCCCGGCGGAGATCAATCTGCCGGGCCAGGATATCGCCAATATGGGGTTTGCCGCCGCCGCCCATGTGCCGGTGGTCCTGGTGGCCGATATCGACCGGGGCGGCGTCATCGCGGCGCTGGTCGGCACCCATGCGGTGATCGGCCCGGAGTCCCGGGCCCGCGTCAAAGCCTATGTCATCAATAAATTCCGCGGCGATATCAGCCTGTTCGATGGCGGATTAAGCGAAATTACCGCCCGTACGGGTTGGTCCAGCCTGGGCGTCATTCCCTATTTCGCCGCTGCCGGACATTTGCCGGCGGAAGACGCCGTGGCGCTCGATAAACCTGTTCGCGGCACGGGCGGCGCCATCAGGATCGCCGTGCCGAAACTGTCCCGCATCGCAAATTTCGACGATCTCGACCCCCTCAACGGCGAGCCGGATGTTTCGGTGCGGGTCATCGCACCCGGCGAGACCATCCCCGGCGATGCGGATTTGATCCTGCTGCCGGGGACCAAGGCCACCATTGCCGACATGGCTTTCCTGCGGCAACAGGGCTGGGATATCGACATACTGGCCCATCATCGCCGGGGCGGGCGCGTTCTGGGTCTGTGCGGCGGATATCAGATGCTCGGCAAATCCATCAGCGACCCCCATGGCGTGGAAGGCCCGGTGCGTGAGGCCATGGGGTTGGGGCTGCTCGACATCCATACGGTGCTCTCGACGGAAAAACATCTGGGGGAACGCACCGGCCTTCATGTGGACAGCGGCGAGGATGTGCGCGGCTATGAAATCCATCTGGGCGACAGCGACGGCCCCGACCGGGCGCGGCCCTTTCTGACCATTGAGGGCGCGGCAGACGGTGCGCGCAGCGCCGATGGCCGGGTCGAAGGCTGCTATCTGCATGGGTTGTTTCGCGCCGACGGGTTTCGCCATGGCTTTCTGTCCGGGCTGCGGGAGCGCGCCAATTCCGGCGTGAATTATGATGCGCTGGTCGATCAAACCCTGGACGGGCTGGCCGGCCATCTGGAAGCTCATCTCGACCTGGATCGCATGCTGGAGATCGCCGATGAGGTCTGAGCTACACCGACACGGAAATCAACAGGCCCAGCCCGATTGCCCCGCAGCTCCAGCGAAACAGGATACATCCGCGCGTGATATCGGCTGCATTGGCTTGCGGCCGCCCGTCGCCCATCCAGGCGCCATCGGTGACCGCGCCGTCATAGAGTCGGGGTCCGGCCAGCGCCAGACCCAGCGCTCCCGCCAGGGCGGCTTCGGGCCAGCCCGCATTGGGCGAGCCATGTTTGCCCGCATCGCGCCACATCACGCGCCAGGCACCGGAGATTCTCGCCCCCGGACTAAACAACGCGCCGATGCACAGCAGGATTCCAGCAAGCCGGGCCGCCGGCCAGTTCGCCACATCGTCGAGGCGCGCGGCAAAGCGGCCGAAATAGAGATAGCGCGCATCGCGGTGGCCGATCATGCTGTCCAGCGTATTGACCGCCTTGTAGGCCAGCAGCCCCGGCAAGCCGCCCAGCACGAACCAGAACAGGGGTGCGACAACCCCGTCGGAAAAATTCTCGGCCAGGGATTCCAGCGCGGCGCGCGATACGCCGGCCTCATCCAGACCGGCCGGGTCACGCCCCACGATATGGCTGACCGCACTGCGCCCGTCGTCGAGCGACCGGGACAGGCCCCGTCCCACATCACCCACATGGTCATGCAGGCTGCGGCCCGCAATAAATACGGACCCGACAATGCCGGTGATGATCCAGCCATATTCAGTCTTGGCGCAGAGCCAGGCGATCACGCCGCCGGCGCCTGCGCTGATCCCGACGGTGATCACCACCAGGACCGCGCCCAGACCGATTTGCAGGGTTTGGCCATGGCCGGCAAATCGTCTTGGGCGCAACCGGGCCTCAAGGACGGAAATCAGGCCGCCGATCCAGACAACGGGATGGGATATGCGCGCATAGACAAATTTCGGGTCGCCGAACAGCAGATCCAGCGCGAAGGCCAGGAAAACCGCCTGAATGCCCAGACGCCACCCATCGAATGTCAAAATTGGAAAAACTGGTTCTAACATGCCAATCGCTATGTTAAGTCGCCATGATTGCCGAACTGCCCCGCCCGGGGCAACAGTGCATACCAGCGATGCGGTTGGGGAAGAAATAGGGAATTCGAGGCAAACATGACAAGCACCGGCATAATGGTCTGCGGCCACGGCAGCCGCGACGAGAACGCAACCATCGAATTTCAAAGCGTCGCCAACGGCATTCGTGACCGGCTGTCCCAATATGACGTGGATAGCGGCTTCCTGGAATTCGCCACGCCGATCATCCGCGACCGGCTCGATGCGCTTCGGGAACGGGGCAATAAGCGCATCATCGCCGTGCCCGGCATGCTGTTTGCCGCCGGTCACGTCAAGAATGATCTGCCGTCGGTGATCAACACCTATGCGGCGCTCCACCCGGATGTGGATATTGTCTATGGCCGCGATCTGGGCATGGACATGAAATTGATCCGCGCCGCCGGAGACCGGATAAAGGCGGCCATGGATTCCGCCGGCGATCACATCGCCCCGGAAGAAACCCTGCTGGTGGTGGTGGGACGCGGGGCCAGCGATCCCGACGCCAATTCCAATGTCGCCAAGGTGTGCCGCCTGTTATGGGAAGGGTTGGGATTCGGCTGGGCGCAGGTCGCGTATTCCGGCGTCACGTTCCCGCTGGTGGAGCCGGCGCTCGAACATGTGGCGAAGCTTGGCTATAAGCGCATCATCGTTTTCCCCTATTTCCTGTTCACGGGCATTCTGGTGCGGCGAATCTATCACTATGTGGACGAAGTGGCCGCCCGCCACCCCTCCATGGAATTCGTCAAGGCGTCCTATCTGAACGACCATCCCCTGGTGCTGGATGCGTTCGCCGACCGGGTCAGCGAAGCGATCGACGGGGCCAACAACATGAACTGCCAGATGTGCAAATACCGCGAACAGGTATTGGGTTTCGAGGCGGAAATCGGCCTGAAGCAGGAAAGCAATCATCACCATGTGGAAGGAATCGGCACGGGCAGGATTTCGGATCAGGATTTCGATCCCACGGCGCATGTGCATCACGGCCATGATCACCATCATGCGCACGATCACAAACATGATGATCATGGTCACAATCATGATCACGACCATCATCCCTATCCCCATGCCGACCACCCGCTGGGGCCGCGCAGCATGTTGAAGAAATAATCCGGATATGGGCGATCCCGTTGCATATGACTATCTGCGCGACCCGCGGGCGATCTATGAAAAATCCTTCGCCACCGCACGCGCCGAAGCGGATTTGTCGCATCTGCCGGACAATCTGCATGATGTGGCCTTGCGCCTGATCCATGCCTGCGGCATGCCCGATTTGCCGGTGGATCTGGCCTGGGGCGGCGATCCGGCCACGGCGGGGCGGGCGGCGTTGCTCGCCGGCGCGCCGATCCTGGTGGATGCCATGATGGTGCGCCATGGCATCATCGACCGCCTGCTGCCGGCCCAAAATCCCATTCTTTGTACCCTGAATGACGACGGAGTCGCCGAATTGGCCACGGCGCGCGGCGACACCCGCTCGGCCGTCGCGGTGGAATGCTGGCGCGATCATTTGTCCGGCGCGGTGGTCTGCATCGGCAATGCGCCGACCGCCCTGTTTCGCCTGTTGGAATTATTGAACGACGGCGCGTCCAGACCAGCCATCATACTAGGCTTTCCGGTTGGTTTCGTCGGCGCGGCGGACTCGAAACAGGCTCTGATTGACGGGGCGGGGGACATCCCGTTCCTGACCCTTCGCGGGCGGCGCGGCGGCAGCGCCATTGCCGCCGCCGCAATCAACGCCCTGGCGCGGGGTTTGTCATGACCGGGGCCTGGCTCTCGATCATCGGCATTGGCGAAGACGGGCTGGCGGGGCTCGGCAAGAAGGCGCGGAACGCCATTGACGGCGCGGAAGTTTTTGTCGGCGGCAAGCGCCACCTGTCCATGTTGGGCGACGATCCAAGGACACAGATGACCTGGGAAAGCCCGTTGAGCCGGACCGTTACCCGGATCAAGGGCCTGCGCGGCAAACAGGTCTGCGTGCTGGCGACCGGCGATCCCATGTCCTACGGCATCGGCGTTACCCTGGCCCGGGAAATAGGCATGGAACATTGTCAAATTATCCCCCACCCGTCGGCCTTTTCCCTGGCGTGTGCGCGGCTCGGCTGGCCGTTGGCGGACATCGATACAGTGACCCTGCATGGCCGGCCCCTGGAATTGCTGAACCTGCATCTGCGCCCCAACGCGCGGCTGTTGATCCTCGGCGAGGATGGCGACACGCCGAAACAGGTCGCCCGGATGCTGAAGGCCGGTGGCTATGGCGACAGCCGGATGATCGTCTTGGAGCATATGGGCGGCGCGGCTGAAAAAAGACATGACGGCGTGGCCAAAACCTGGCGGCGCAAGGTCAGGGATCTCAACACCATCGCTTTGCACTGCATCGCCGACCCGGGCGCGCCCCGCCTGATGCGACTGGCCGGCCTGCCCGATGCCCTCTTCCAGCATGACGGCCAGTTGACCAAGCGGGATGTCCGCGCGGTGACCCTGGCGGCGCTGAGTCCCGCGCCCGGCGAGATCCTGTGGGATGTGGGCGCGGGCGCCGGGTCCATCGCCATTGAGTTCCTGCGCGTCGAGCCCACGTCGCGGGCCATCGCCATCGAACGGAATTCCGAACGCGCCGCCAACATCCGCGCCAATGGGGATAATCTGGGTGTGCATAATCTGCAAATCGTCGAAGGCGCGGCCCCCGCAGCCCTGAAAGGCCTGACCAAGCCGAACGTGATCTTCATCGGTGGCGGCGGCGACGCCAAAGTGCTGCAGGCCTGCTGGCGGGCATTGCCGCCGGGCGGACGGCTGGTGGCCAATGGGGTCAGCATGGAAGCCGAAACCCGGCTTTTTCAGTTCATGCAGCGCCATGGCGGCGACATGATTCGGATCGCCGTATCCCACCTGGGCGCCATGGGCGATCTGCATGCGTGGCGCGCCATGCAGCCGGTGACCCAGTATCGGGGACGTAAATCATGAGTGGGACGCTGTACGGGGTGGGCGTCGGGCCGGGCGATCCGGATCTGATCACCCTGAAGGCTTTGAAAATATTGCAATCCGCCCCGGTGATCGCCTATCCCGCGCCGGAACATGGCGACAGCCTGGCCCGCAGAATCGCCGCGCCCCATCTGCCGGAAGGCCGCCGGGAAATCATTTTCCGCATGCCGCTGGACCCGAAAAATTTTCCCGACCGCAGCGCCTATGACGACGCGGCGGCCAAAATCGCCACGGCCCTGCGCGGCGGCGATGATGTGGCCATGATCTGCGAAGGGGACCCGTTCTTCTATGGCAGCTTCATGTATCTGTTTCATCGCCTGACCGATGAATTCAGGGTTGAGGTGATCCCCGGCATCTCGTCGCTGATGGCCTGCGCCGGGGCCAGCCTGACGCCGCTGGCGGCGCGCAATGAAATCCTCAGCGTCCTGCCCGCGCCGTTGCCGGAAGCCGATCTACGCGCCGGTCTGGCCCAGGCGGATACCGCCGCCATCATCAAGCTGGGAAGGCACGCACCCAAAATCCATGGAATCCTGCTGGATCTCGATCTGCTGGATCAGGCGCAATATGTCGAACACGCCACCATGGATAATCAGGTCGTCAGGCCGCTGCGCGATGTGGACCCGGCGCGCGCGCCGTATTTCGCCATGATCCTGGTGCGTAAAACCGGGTTGGCGCCGTGAATTTTCTGGTCCTGAGCGAGACGGGCCTCGCCACCGCGCGGCGCTTGCAGGCCGAACTGGGTGGCGTCATCCACGGCTATGCAAAGCGGGTGTCCGCGCCCGATGTCCGGCCGTTCGATGATGTGGGCGGGGCGCTGCGCGGCCTGTTTGCCCGGGACGATGCGCTGGTGGCGCTGTGCGCCGCGGGGATTGTCATCCGGCATCTGGCGTCCGTGCTGGGCGACAAGCATGTGGATGTTCCGGTGCTGGCCCTGGCCGAGGACGGCTCCGCCGTCGCGCCCTTGCTGGGCGGGCATCACGGCGCCAATGACCTGGCCCGGCGCATGGGTGACATTCTCAACATCGCGCCCGCCATCACCACGGCCAGCGATCACCTGTTCAACATCGCCCTGGATGAGCCGCCGGCCGGCTGGCGTCTGGCAAACCCCGGGGACATGAAAAACTTCGTTTCCGAACTGCGCGCCGGGGCCTCGGTCCGGATCCACGGCGACGCGGATTGGCTGCGTGAAGGCAATTTGCCCCAAGCCGACGACGCGACCCTGAAAATCACCATCGCCGATGGGACGCTTGCGGGCGATGGGCGCCATCTGGTCTATCATCGCCGGAACCTGGCTCTCGGTGTCGGGTGCGAACGGGGAATCGACGCCGCGGAGCTGATCCAGTTGATCGGGGAAACGCTCGCGGCGCATGATCTGTCGCCATTGTCTGTGGCCGGCATTTTTTCGATCGATGTGAAAATGGATGAAGCGGCGATCCATGAAGCCGCCGCGCAGTTGGATATTCCGGCGCGCTTTTTTGGTCTGGCCGATCTGCAAGCCCAGGAAGCCCGCCTCGCCAACCCGTCGGAAATCGTGAAGGCCGAAATCGGCGTTGCGGGCGTGGCCGAGGCGGCCGCGCTTGCCGCCGCCGGGGGTCAGGGCGAATTACTGGTCGAAAAACACAAGAGCCGGCGCGCCACATGCGCCATCGCCCGCGCGGACCGGGTCATCGACCCCACTGCGTTGGGCATGGCGCGAGGCCATCTGGCCATTGTCGGCATCGGGCCGGGCCGGGCCGATTGGCGGACGGGCGCGGCCGAAACCGCGCTGCGCCGCGCCGGCATCATCGTGGGTTACCGGCTCTATCTGGATCTGGTCGCCGATCTTATCGCCGACAAGCAATGCCGCGCCTATGATCTGGGTGAGGAGGAAGACCGGGTTCGCGCCGCCATTGAGCTGGCGGCGGCGGGACACAATGTGGCGCTGGTGTCTTCCGGCGACGCCGGAGTATACGCCATGGCGGCGCTGGCCCATGAGCTGCTGGACCGGGATGGTTCGCCGGTGTCGTGGGACCGCATATCACTGGACCTTTCGCCGGGCATTTCCGCCATGCAGGCGGCTGCGTTGCGCGCCGGCGCGCCGCTGGGTCACGATTTCTGCGCGATTTCACTGTCGGATCTGTTGACCCCGCGCGCTATTATCCTGCAACGGATCCAGGCGGCGGCGGCGGGCGATTTCGTGATCTCGTTTTATAACCCGGTCAGCAAGAGACGCCGGGATCTGCTGGCGATCGCCCGGGATATTCTCCTGCAGCATCGGCCCGAGGACACGCCGGTCATTCTGGCCCGCAATCTGGGCCGTGATGAGGAACAGATCACCGTGTTGCCGCTCAACGAGCTGCAGGTGGACGATGTGGACATGCTGACCCTGGTGATGGTCGGGTCCAGCGAAACCCGCGCCCGGCGGCGCGGTGACGGAACCTGGTCGGTCTATACGCCGCGCGGCTATGAAGCCAAACATTCAAAGACGAATAAGGAAGCCACCCCATGACCGTCCATTTCATCGGCGCCGGTCCGGGCGCACCCGATCTGATCACCCTGCGCGGCCGGGATTTGATCGCCGCCTGTCCGGTCTGTCTGTACGCGGGATCGCTGGTCCCTCAAGAGGTGGTCGCGTTCGCGCCCGCCGACGCCCGTGTCATCGATACCGCGCCCCTGAACCTGGATGAGATCATGGCGGAAATCGTGGCGGCCCACGACCGGAATCAGGATGTGGCGCGGGTTCATTCGGGCGACCCGTCGCTGTATGGCGCCATCGGCGAACAGATCCGGCGTTTGAAGGAATTGGGCATCGACTATGTCATCACTCCCGGCGTGCCGGCCTTTGCCGCGTCCGCCGCGATCCTGGGTCTGGAACTGACACTGCCCGACATCAGCCAGACGGTCATTCTGACCCGCACCGCCATGAAAAGTTCCGCCATGCCGCCGGGCGAGGATCTGGAAATTCTGGGCCGGTCGGGCGCTACCCTGGCGATCCATCTTTCCGTGCGCAATCTGCGCAATGTGTGCCGCGACCTGATCCCCAACTATGGTGAGGATTGCCCGGTCGCCGTGATCTATCGCGCCACCTGGCCCGATGAGGAAGTCATCCGGGGCACCCTGGCCGATATCCGCGAAAAAGTGCGCGCCGCCAAGCTGACCCGCACGGCGCTGGTTCTGGTCGGGCGGGTTCTGGATACGGAAGACGCCACCGACAGCCGGCTGTACTCAGCCGATCACCGTCATATACTGCGCCATTGATCAAGCCAGCTAACGGCGTCGGCGACCGTTTCGACCTGGACTTCATCGCCTGACACAGGGCGGGCGATCATAATGACCGGCAAGGCGAGTTCCCGCGCCGCCGCGATCTTGCCGTAAGTCGCCGCGCTGCCGGAATTTTTGGATATCACGGCGGTAATCTTATGGTCGTACAGCAGGGTTAATTCGCCCGAGAGATCAAACGGCCCACGATCATAGACATAGCCGCCGTGGGACAACTCAGGGAGATCCGCGCCGGGCGCGATTACCCGGGCGAGCCACCAGCATCGCAGGTCGCCGGCGAATTGCGCCATGGCCTGACGCCCCGTGGTGACGAACACCCTTGAGGCAATCTCCGCCGCCTTGTCTCTGGCCTCCGCCAAATCCATGACATCGATCCATCGGTCGCCCGGTTGCGCTTGCCAGGGCGGTTCCTGCAGGCGCAGCAGCGGGATATTCGCCGCCGCACACGCCGCCCGCGTATTGGCGGAAATTCCCGCCGCATAGGCGTGGGTGGCGTCGATGACGGCGGTGATGTTTTCCCGGCGCAGATAATCCGCCAGGGCCTCCGCGCCGCCGAAACCGCCGGTCCGGACCTCCATGTCCGGCGCGGATTTCGGTTCGGTGCGGCCCGCCAGGGAATAGACCGCGCGCCGGCCCGGACCGGCCGCCGCCCGGGCGATGCCCATGGCCAGGGTCGTTCCGCCGAGGATCAACAGGGCCGGGTCAGCCATCGCTGGATCCCACCAATTCGCCCGCCCGGTCGAAGATCAGCACGTCGATCTCCACGGCGTCGTCGCAAATCTTCCGCGCCGAGTCGCGGGCCAGTTGGGCGACCCGGTTGGCCAGGGGATAACCGTGTTCCTGCGCCACGGCCAGGATTTGCGCCGCCGTGTTTACGTCGGTGGACATGTCGGCGATCTCCTTCGCGTCCGGCAGGATGTGCGCGAGCCAGTCCATATCGATTTGGGACCGCTTGGAATGCAGATCCATATGTCCCTTGGCCAGCTTGGAGATTTTTGCAAAACCGCCCGCGATTGTGAGCTTTTCGACAGGATGGTCGCGCAGATATTTCAACACCCCGCCGGCGAAATCACCCATATCGATCAGCGCGCTTTCCTCGAAGCCGAATTTTCTGGTCAGGGCAGCTTCCGACGTGCGTCCGGTGGCGGCGCCGAGATGGGTCAGCCCGGCGGCGCGCGCCACGTCGATGCCCTGATGAATGGACGCGATCCAGGCGGAACAGGAATAGGGAATGACCACGCCCGTGGTGCCCAATATGGAGATGCCGCCGAGGATTCCAAGGCGCGGGTTCATGGTCCGCTGCGCCATTTTTTTACCGCCCGGCACGGAAATTTCCACATCCAGATCCGCCGCCATCCCTGCATCGCGCGCCAAACTCGTCAGTTCGGTGGACATCATGGCGCGGGGAACCGGGTTGATCGCCGCCTCCCCAACCGGGATCGGCAGGCCGGGCTTGGTCACGGTGCCGACCCCGTCGCCGGCCAGAAAACATATGCCGGCGCCGTCCCCGGGGCGTTGACGCACGCGGGCATGGATCACCGCGCCATGG
>CALGIA010000480.1 GCA_937916005.1 uncultured Rhodospirillaceae bacterium | reverse complement strand
GCCTCATGCTCCGAAAACTCTGTAATCCTTCATAAAGTCTCCGGACGGACTCTAACCGCGGGCCCGGGGATGGGCCGCGTCATACACTTTGAGCAGCCGTTCCCCATCGACTTTGGTGTATCGCTGGGTGGTTGAGAGCGATTCGTGGCCGAGTAATTCCTGGATCGAGCGCAGATCGCCCCCCGCACCAAGCAGGTGGGTTGCGAAGCTGTGGCGGAGCGCATGGGGTGTTGCGGTTTCCGGCAGCGCGAGGGTCGCGCGCAGGCGGCGCATCTGGCGCTGCACCACGCCCGGATTCAATCGTCCGCCACGGGCGCCGAGAAACAGCGGGCCCCCGTCGCCCTTCACATCATCGCCCTTGAACGGACAGGCGGCGACATAGTCATCGATCGTCGAATTTACGACCGGCAGTACCGGAACGATCCGCTGCTTGCCGCCCTTGCCGGTAATGACCATGACGTCGCCCAATGGCAGATCGCCGCGATCAAGCCCAAGCGCTTCGGCAATCCGCAGCCCGCAGCCATAGAGCAGGGTGAACAGGGCCACATCGCGCTTGCCGATCCAGGGTTCATCGCTCAGCGACGCGGCTTCACTGATCACGTCGAGCGCCTCTTCGGGGTCCAACGGGCGCGGCGCGGTCTGCGGTAGGCGGGGCGATCGGACGGCGCGAACGGCCGGGTTATGGACCTGGCCCGAGCGGTCCAGAAACCGGAAAAAGCTGCGCAATACGGACATGCCGCGCGCGATGGAGCTGCGCGCAATGCCGGCGTTCGTTCGTCGGGCCAGATAACTTCTGAAATCACCGGCGCCAAGACCGGACAGCGCCGCGAAATCAGGCGGTGCGCCAAGATGTTCGGTCATAAAGTCCAGGAATGCCGTCAGGTCGCGGGCATAGGCCGCATAGGTATGATCGGAAACGCGCTTTTCGTGGGCGAGCCACGACAACCAGTCGCCGATCGCGGTTCGAACCTCCGCCCCGGCGCTGAAACCCTCTAGTGGGAATCGTTCCGCCATCTCCGCATGCAGCTTTCGATGACCCGGGCGAGGAAAGACAATAAATCCGTTCCCTGTCGTGAATTGAATCCGTCGATTTCGACCGACCCCAATGCGAGCGCGCCGCAATTTGATTTGTCCGCATTTGACAGTCTTATCAGGGCCATTGATTTGACATCGGATTTTTCCATGCCGACCAGCGCGCGACGGTCGCCGGAATCTTGCAGTAGCGCCACATGGTTTTTACGGCCGATCAGTTTATCCGCCACATCGGGCGCAAGGATGTGTGCGCCGCTCGATGCTTCGTCGCTCACCATGCACAGCCGGGCGGCCTCAATGTCGAGCAAATCCGGGAGATCGAAACTGACCGCGCGCACCAGTTCCCGCATGGAATTGGTTCCGAGCAGCAAGATGGCGCCATCCTGAACACGGCCAAATCCAGCGACCCTGTCTTCGGCAATCGCGAGAAATTTCTTTTCACGGCTGGTCAGGGACTGGATGTGTTTCTGCAGGCTGTCGAGCATGAAGCGCTGCATGTCGATCACGTCTTCGCCATGGCGGAAATCCGGTGGCGTCAGGGTCACGACCAGGTCGGGATTATCGACCAGAAAGCCCGGGTTGCGGCGAAGATATTCTGCGACGGCATCGTTTTCGGACGCGTCGCCGGCTGGCGCTTTTGGATTCTCGCTTTTACCCGTCATATGTTCATTGATCCAGAATGGACTGGCCGGTCGCTTCCCAATCTTTCAGGAATGCCTGCAAGCCTTTGTCGGTGAGGGGGTGTTGGAAAAGCTGCCGCAATACGCTGGGCGGTAATGTTGATACATGGGCCCCCAGCTTGGCGGCTTCGGTCACATCGCTCGGACTGCGGATCGACGCGACCAGAACCTCTGTCTTGAAATTGTCGTAATTGCGGTAAATCTGCACGATATCGGCGATCAGCCCCATGCCGTTGCTGCTGATATCGTCAAGCCGGCCGATAAAGGGAGAAATGAAGCTCGCCCCGGCTTTCGCCGCCAGGATAGCCTGGCCGGCGGAAAAACACAGCGTGACATTGACCTTGGTGCCGGCATCGGACAGCGCGCGGCAGGTCTTCAGACCGTCCGGGGTCAGTGGAACCTTGACGGTGACGTTGTCGGCGATCTTCGCCAGCTTCTGACCTTCGCGCAGCATGGTGTCAAAGTCCGTCGCCGCGACTTCCGCGCTGATCGGGCCGTCCACGATGTCGCAAATTTCGGCTATCACATCGAGAATCCTGCGTCCCGATTTTGCGATTAAGGAAGGGTTTGTGGTGACGCCGTCTACCAGACCGGTTGCCGCCAGATCACGAATTTCACTTACATCCGCAGTATCGACGAAAAATTTCATAATGCCCTGTTTTTACTGATTACGCGGTTTACTGATTACGCGGTTTACTGATTGCGAGCGCCTTCGACGAGATGGAATGGAACATCTGTCCCGGCCCGCTCGCGTCCGCTAAAGTGTATCTCATGCTTAGCCACCATGCCAGCGCCGCCACGCCTGTCGTCACCGACTGTGCGGCCGTGCTTTTGCCCCTGCCGTTGGGGCGGACATACGACTATGGAATCCCACCGGACATGACTGTTGTGCCGGGCGATTTCGTGACCGTGCCGCTGGGCCGGCGGCAGGTCACCGGCGTTGTCTGGGGCGATGGCGACGGTGACATCGACCCCAAAAAAATTAAAGATATCATTGAGGTATTGGACCTGCCTCCGCTGACCGACGAACTCCGCCGGCTGATCGACTGGGCCGCTGCCTATACGTTGAGCTCACCCGGCGCGGTGCTGCGCATGTCCATGAGCGTGCCGGCGGCGCTTGAACCTCCGAAGCCGGTTACGGGCTATCGTCTGGCGCCGGCGACGCCGGATGCGCCCGCTGCAAACGAATCATCGGAGGCGCGAATAAGGATAACGCCGGCGCGCCGCAAGGTGCTGGATTTCCTGGCCGCCCATGCGGCCTGCCGCGGATCCGATATCGCCCGGGGCGCCGGCGTCGGCGCCAGTGTCGTGAAAGGGCTTGCCGAGGCCGGATTGATCCAATCAGTGACCCTCGCGCAGGAAACATATTTCGGACAACCCGACTGGAAGCGCACAGGACCGGTTCTGTCACCGGCGCAGCAGGATGCGTCGGAAAAACTGCGCGCCCTGTACCCGCGTAACGGTGAAACAGGTTTCAGCGTCACGCTGCTAGATGGCGTGACCGGGTCGGGCAAGACCGAGGTTTATTTCGAGGCGATCGCGGCGGCGCTGGCGGCGGGGCGGCAGGCAGTCGTGCTGCTGCCGGAAATCGGCTTGACCGTGCAATGGCTCCAGCGCTTCGAACAGCGTTTCGGGGTGGCTCCGGCGCAATGGCATTCCGATCTCACCGGCGTCCAGCGCCGCCGCACCTGGCGGGCGGTGGTGTCGGGCGAGGCGTCGGTTGTCGTCGGTGCGCGGTCCGCGTTGTTTCTGCCGTTTCCCGCTCTCGGGCTCATTGTGGTGGATGAAGAACACGACCCCAGCTTCAAACAGGAAGAAGGGATCATCTATAACGCGCGCGACATGGCCGTGGTGCGGAGCCATCTGGGGGAATTTCCGGTGATCCTGTCATCGGCCACGCCGTCTTTGGAAACCCTGGTCAATTGCCGGTCCGGCCGTTATGGAACATTATCCCTTCCGGAACGCCATGCCGGGGCGAGCCTTCCCGACGTCGTCGCGATCGATATGCGCGAAGAAGACATGCCGCGCCAGAGCTGGGTATCGCCCACATTGCGCGACGCGGTGGAAAAGTGCCTGGCTGATCATGAACAGACCCTGCTGTTTTTGAACCGGCGCGGCTATGCGCCGTTGACCTTGTGCCGGGGCTGCGGTCATCGACTCGCCTGCCCGCAATGCTCCGCATGGCTGGTAGAGCACCGGCTGTCCGGCATATTGCAATGCCATCACTGCGGCTATTCAACCAGACCTGCTGACGAATGCCCGAAATGCGACGCAAAGGATTCTTTCGCGGCCTGCGGACCCGGGGTCGAGCGGCTGGAAGAAGAAGTCACGGCGTTGTTTCCCGACGCCCGGATCGCCACCATGGCGAGCGATACGGTGCATGGGCCGGCGGCGGCGGCTGAACTGGTGCGCCAGGTCCAGGCCCATGAAATCGATATCCTGATCGGCACACAGATCGTCGCCAAGGGTCACCATTTCCCCATGCTGACGCTGGTTGGCGTGATCGACGCCGATCTGGGGCTCGCCGGCGGCGATCTCCGCGCCGCCGAGCGGACCTATCAGCTTATGCACCAGGTCGCGGGCCGGGCCGGGCGCGAGGACCGCCATGGCCGGGTCATGCTGCAAACCTATTCGCCCGAACATCCGGTGATCCAGGCGCTGGTTGCCGGCGACCAGAAAGGCT
>CALGIA010000479.1 GCA_937916005.1 uncultured Rhodospirillaceae bacterium | reverse complement strand
ACCCTGGGCATTGGCGACCGGGTGCTGGCGCGGCTCAAACGGCAGGATGACGGCACCTACCTGGCGCACACTATCCAAAGGCTGCAAACCGCGTCCCGTGATGTTTTCGGCGTATATCGGGCTGACGGCAAGGAAGGCCGTCTCATCCCCGCCGACCGGCGCGTAAAGACCGAATTCATCGTGACAAAGAAAGATTCCGGTGGCGCGCTGCCGGGCGAACTTGTCCGCGCCCAATCCCAACCGGGCAAACGAATGGGGCTGCCTTATGCGATCATTGTGGAACGGCTTGGAGCGGCCGATGCGCCCGGCGCGGCCAGCCTGCTTGCAGCGTCCATGCGCAGCATTCCGCTGTCATTTCCCAATGACGTCCTGGGGCTGGCCGACAATTGCAAGGCGGCGCCCATGGGTGCGCGCACGGATTTGCGTAATATCGGCCTGGTGACCATCGATGACGTCACGGCGCGCGATTTCGACGATGCGGTCTGGGCCGAGGCGGACCCGGCGCCCGACAATCCGGGCGGATGGGTCATCCTGGTCGCGATTGCCGACGTATCCTGGTATGTGCGCCCCGGCGACAAGCTGGATAACTGCGCCCGGGAGCGCGGCAATTCGGTCTATTTCCCCGATCGCGTGAGCCCGATGTTGCCCCAGACCCTGTCCAATGGCTGGTGTTCCCTGAAACCGGATGAGGACCGGCCCGTCCTCGCCGTCCGCATGTGGATTGACGCCCAGGGCGACAAGCTGCGCCATGAATTCATGCGCGGCATGATGCGGTCATCGGCCCGGCTGACCTATAACCAGGTCCAGCAAGCCAGGGACGGCAAGCCCGACGACCACACGGCGCCAATGGTTGAGACGGTCATCAAGCCGTTATATGGGGCGTTTCACGCCTTGCGGTCGGCCCGCGATGCGCGCGGCGCACTGGACCTCGATTTGCCGGAACGCATCATCACCATGCGGAAAAACGGGACCATCGAAAAAATAGAGCTTCGCAAAAACCTCGATAGTCATCAATTGATCGAGGAATTCATGATTGCGGCCAATGTGTCAGCCGCCGAAACCCTGGAACAACGCGAACAACCCTGTATGTACCGGGTTCATGACACACCTGAACCGGACCGGATCGAAAACCTGCGTAGCTTGCTCGACAGCATCGGCCTCAAGCTGTCCCGGGGGAAAGTGCTGCGCGCCGGGGATTTCAACCAGATCGTGGAAAAGGCGCGGCCGACACCCCATTCAGCCCTGGTCAGCGAAGCCGTCCTGCGGTGCCAGGCCCAGGCGGTGTACAGTCCCGAAAATATCGGCCATTTCGGCCTTGGGCTGCGCCGGTATGCGCATTTTACGTCGCCGATCCGGCGCTATGCCGATTTGCTGGTTCACCGGGCGCTGATCACCGGACTGGGGCTTGGCGACGGTGGCCTCGACCCGCAGGATGGATCCAGGTTCGCCGCCATTGCCCTGAGCATTTCCGATCTGGAGCGCCGCGCCGCCGCCGCGGAACGCGATGCGGCGGACCGTCTGACGGTCGCTTATCTGGCGGACAAGACCGGGGCGATATTCGACGCAAGCGTTAACGGCATTACCCGGTTCGGAGCCTTCGTGGTTCTGGTTGAGACCCGGGCCAACGGGCTGATCCCGTTTTCGGCCCTGGGCGATGAGCGCTTCCGCGTCGATGAACAACGCCAGGCGCTGGTCGGCGCGCGCGGTCGAATTGTGATTCGAATGGGGGATACGCTGAAGGTCCGCCTGGTCGACGCCAACCCGCTGACGGGATCAATGATTTTCGAACCCCTGAACCGCAAGAAAAGCGGCAATTCGGGCAAGAAAACGACCCCCAAGCATCGCAAGGGCGCCAAACGAAAGCGCCGGCAATCTTCACCGGAATAAACGAAAAGTTAATAGGCGACGCGTAACCACGAGGCTACATTGGCTTGCTGCTGATACGTAATATTGGAATTCCACTCCATATAACGATCAACGCCCCCGGGAGACCAAAGGCAAATGCATTCCGCCGCCACAGCGATCCGATGCGTGCGTTTCACCGCGCTTACAAGATTGTTCGCCGCCCTGACCCTGACAATGGTCCTGACGGGCTGTGCCGCGCCGGATTATTTTTCTGGCCACAACACCACACCCACAAGACTGTTTTCAGTCGGCTACAAGAACCTTTCCGATCGCTATATCGATCCCGTTGACCTGGGTGAAATCTCCCTTGCCGGACTGGTGACGCTGTCCGAAGTGGATCCGGATATGCAGGTGGCGGCATCCGGCGGGAATGTCACTCTGGTTACGGCGGCGGGGACGGCGGGCGAATGGCGCTCTCCCGGCAAGGACGACGCAACCGGATGGGCCGAGCTGATCGGCGAGGCCCTGGCCAGGGCCCGCGCCGTATCCAACAAGGTGAATGCCGAGCCCCAGGGCAAGCTGTCCGATATGATATTCACGGGCGCCATGTCGAAGCTGGACCGGTATTCACGCTATGCCAACCCGGAACATGCGCGTCAGAACCGCGCCTCGCGTGATGGTTTCGGCGGGCTCGGGATTTCCATCAAGGTCAAGAACGGCGTCACCGAGATCGTGAAAGTTCATGCCGGAACCCCCGCGGCCGCGGCCGGGCTGCGGGTTAAAGATCGCATTAGCCGGATCGACAAACAGCCAATCAAAGGTTTCAGCCAGCGCGATGTCGTGACTGCCCTGCGGGGGAAACGGGGCAGCACCGTCAAGCTGGGCATTGAGCGCGACGGCGCCGCCGGCCCGTTATCCATCGCCGTCACGCGGGCGTTTATCGTTATCCCTACGGTTACCGCGCACCGTGATCGCGGACTGTTGATCCTGAAAATTAC
Source organism: uncultured Rhodospirillaceae bacterium (assembly GCA_937916005.1). Lineage (GTDB taxonomy): Bacteria > Pseudomonadota > Alphaproteobacteria > MPNO01 > MPNO01 > CALGIA01. The sequence goes on along the minus strand of CALGIA010000479.1, from coordinate 2,536 downwards.
CAGCTTCAATCAAGGGACGACATCGGCGGTTAGTCATGAACTGACCCTGGCCGAACATGAAATGGGCGGGAAATTACGGGGTATCGTCCTCGATTTGCGGGACAATCCGGGGGGCCTGCTCGACCAGGCGATATCCATGTCCGATTTGTTCCTGAGTGATGGGGCGATCCTGTTCACCCAGGGCCGCCATCCCCGGAGCAGACAGATATTCGATGCCAGTTGGGGCGAGTTGGCGAGCGGAATCCCGATTGTCCTGCTGGTGAATGGAAGATCCGCTTCGTCCGCCGAAATCGTCGCCATTGCATTGCGCGACCGGGGCCGCGCGGTGGTGATCGGTTCTTCGTCCTATGGCAAGGGCACGGTCCAGACTATTATCGGCCTTCCCAATGGCGGTGAATTAACCATGACCTGGGCGCGCATGCATGCGCCGTCGGGGTTTGCCATTCAGGAACATGGCATCATCCCGGCGATCTGCACCAGCGTCCCACTCCAGGACGTGGAACGGCTGCTAAAAGGACTGAGATCCGACCGCAAGGCCGGCGCGGGACAACTTTCCGGGCAATTGAACGCGCGGCTTCGCAATGCGGCCGATTCCGACCACGCCCGCAAGGCCTGCCCACCGAAAAAGACCGAACCCGAGGCGGACATGGAAATCGCGCGAAAACTGCTATTTGACCGCTATCTTTACCAAAGAACCCTGGTTGATGGCCTGCCCGCCATCGCCAATCGGCAAATTCCGGGGTTAACACACTAAGACGAACCTTGACAGGGCCGCCGGGAACATTATGTTCGCGATACAGGCTAAAAGCATAAACAGACGGAAGCACGGACATGGCCAAAGCTAATTCAGTTCTCGTTAAGCTGGTGAGCACCGCGGATACGGGATATTTCTACGTGGCGAAAAAGAATGCCCGCACCCAGACGGAAAAGATGGAATTCCGCAAATACGACCCGGTTGCGCGCAAGCATGTGGCGTTCAAGGAAACCAAGATCAAATAACGCCACGCTCATAAATGCAGAAAACGCCGGCATCTGCCGGCGTTTTTTCGTCTACGGGCCACCAAAGCCCTTTCCGATCAAATGATGCTATTTGGTCGGAAACCGTTCTAGTCAACGGGCGTTCGTCTGGGCCTGTCGCTGCTCTGGCACACTGTCAGGGGCCTGGGGTTTATCGACATTGGCGACAACCACCCTGTTCCGACCGGTATTCTTGGCCTCATAAAGCGCCCCATCCGCCATGTGGATGAGTTCATCCAGCCCGGCTTCCCCCGCAACCCCGGTCACCAGGCCGATGCTGACGGTAACGGCCACTTCGCCAGAATCACCTGATCCGGAAAATGCTTTGGAATTCATCGTCCGGCACAGACGCTCGGCCGCGGCCAGGGCATCCGCCGCCGGGGTATTGGGCATGAGGACAATGAATTCCTCGCCACCATATCGGACCGCCGTATCAAACCCGCGCAGGCTGGTCTGCATTCGCCCGGACACGCCCTGCAGCACCACATCGCCGACGGCATGGCCGTAACGGTCGTTGATGTCCTTGAACTTGTCCACATCCAGAAGCATCAGGGACACGAGCTTTGCAGCCGGGGCCAAACTGTCGACAACCTCCTCAAAATGAGCTTCGAGGAAACGGCGGTTATTGAGCCCGGTCAGGTCATCGGTCAAAGCCGCGGTCAGGCTCCTGTGATAATTGGACCGGAGTTCGTCCTCATAGCGCTTGCGCCGGATTTGACCGCGCGTTCGCGCATGAAGTTCGTCCCGATCAACCGGCTTGACCACATAATCATTCACGCCAAGCTCCAGCGCCTTGGCGAAACGGTCCTCGTCGCCCTCAAAGACCATCAGCAATATGGGGGTTTGACGGGTTCGTTCATCGGACCGTAGTTGCGAACAAAGACGCAGGGCATCTCCATCTTCGCGGCTGTCATTGACCAGGATCAAATCAAAATCGTTATTCAGCGCCAGTGTTTTGGCTTCTTCCAGCGACGTGGCCAGCTTGGCGTCATGGTCACGGTCTTCCAGCCGCTCGATGATATGCTGCGGCGCATCCCGTTCGCTCATCACCAGAAGTATATTGCCCATTTCACCGGAATCCACGGCGCCGGTGTTTTCTGCGCCGGCGCCGAACCGGATAAAGGTCGCTTCCCGCATCCGCCATTCATCGCTCGCACGCTTGAGCCGCACCAGCGATCGAATGCGCGCAAACAAGGCGACATCGTTGACCGGCTTGGTCAGGAAATCATCCGCGCCGGATTCCAGACCCCGGACCCGGTCGCTCATGTCGTTGAGCGCCGTCACCATCACGACCGGAATATGCGTGGTTTCCGGATCGGCCTTGAGCCTTTCACAGACTTCGTAGCCATCCATGCCCGGCATCATGACGTCGAGCAGGATAAGGTCCGGCGATTGTTCCTTGGTAATCGCAAGCGCTGACTCGCCACTATTAGCCGTTATCACGTCATAATATTCGGCCAATAGCTTGGCTTCGAGCAGCCGCACATTGACGTCAATGTCATCAACAACGAGAATTCGG
>CALGIA010000478.1 GCA_937916005.1 uncultured Rhodospirillaceae bacterium | reverse complement strand
CCCACGCCCGTCACAAAAAAGTCCTGAAGCTCGCCCGCGGTTATCGCGAACGGAACCGCACCGTATTCCGGGTCGCCCTGGAAAAGGTCGAAAAAGGCCTGCAATACGCCTATCGCGACCGTCGCGTCAAAAAGCGCAATTTTCGCGGCCTGTGGATCCAGCGGATCAATGCCGGCGTGCGCCAGCATGGCATGACATATTCCCAGTTCATGAACGGGATCAAGCATGCCGGGATCGATCTCGATCGCAAGGTGCTGGCCGATCTGGCCGTGCGCGAACCGGATGCCTTCAAGGTCATCGTCGATGAGGCCCAGGCCGCGCTTGCCAAAGCCGTGCCCGCCGCCCAGTCCTCGTCCGCCGCCCAGTCTTCGCCCGTCGAAGTGGGCTGACGCGCACCCGTCCCTTGATCGCCGGAGCGACTGATGGATAATCATGACCAGCTCCGATCAGACCTGCTGAGCCGGATCGCTGATGCCGATCTTGGCCGGCTCGAGGAACTGCGTGTCGAGGCCCTGGGCCGCAAGGGCGCCATTTCCGAGATGATGCGCGGGCTCGGCGCACTGCCGGGCGATCAACGCAAGGATGCGGGCCAGGCGCTCAACGCGCTCAAGACCGAAATCGCATCCGCCATCGATGCCCGCCATGCAATGTTGTCGAGCGCCGGGCTGGAGGCGCGCCTTGCGACCGAAACCATCGACATCACCCTGCCGTCCCGGCCCCATGCCGACGGCCGCATTCATCCGATCAGCCAGACCATCGACGAAATGGTGGCGATCTTCTGCGAGATGGGTTTCCGGGTCGCCGAAGGGCCCCATATCGAGGATGATTTCCACAATTTCACGGCCCTGAATATTCCGCCCGAGCATCCCGCCCGGCAGGATCACGACACGTTTTATCTGACCGAAACCGAAGACGGCGCGCGCCCCGTGCTGCGCACCCATACGTCGCCGGTCCAGGTCCGCACCATGCAGACGTCAGAGCCGCCGATCCGCATCGTGGTGCCGGGCCGCACCTTCCGGGCCGATCACGACGCCACCCATTCGCCCATGTTTCATCAGATCGAGGGGCTGGTGGTCGATGAAAATACCCATATGGGCCATCTCAAGGGCTGTCTGACGGAATTCTGGCGGGCGTTTTTCGGCATGGACGATCTGCCGGTGCGTTTCCGGCCGTCGTTCTTTCCGTTCACCGAACCGTCGGCGGAAGTCGATATCGGGTGTTCCCGCGAAGGCGGCGGGCTGAAAATCGGTGGATCCGACTGGCTTGAAATTCTCGGCTGCGGCATGATCCATCCCAGGGTGCTGGAAAATTGCGGCATCGATTCCAGCCGTTATCAGGGCTTCGCCTTCGGTCTGGGGATCGAACGGGCCGCCATGCTGAAATACGGCATTCCCGATCTGCGCACCTTTTACGAGTCCGATCTGCGCTGGCTCAAACATTACGGCTTCCCGGCCCTGGCCCAGCCCACCATCGCCGGGGGCCTGACCCCGTGAAATTCACCTTTTCCTGGCTGAAGGAACATCTGGATACGGATCGTTCGGTGGATGAAATCGCCGAAAAGCTGTCCCTGATCGGCCTCGAAGTCGATGGAATCGAGGACAAGGCGAAGCTTCTCGCGCCCTTCGTGGTCGGCCATGTGACGGCGGCCCGCCAGCACCCCAACGCCGACCGGCTGAAGCTGTGCACCGTCGACATGGGCAGCGGAACTTTCGAAGTGGTCTGCGGCGCGCCCAATGCGCGGGCCGGGATCAAGGGCGTCTATGCGCCGGAAGGAAGCTGGATTCCGGGCTCGGACATGACCCTCAAGAAATCCAGGATTCGCGGCATCGAATCCCGCGGCATGCTGTGTTCGGAACGCGAACTCCTGCTGTCCGAAGAACATGACGGGATCATCGAACTGCCGGACGACGCCGTGATCGGCGCGGGCGTGGCGGAATTGCTGGGCGTATCCGATGCGGTGATCGAAATCGGCCTGACGCCCAACCGGCCCGATTGCGCCGGGGTCCGCGGCATTGCGCGAGACCTGGCCGCCGCCGGCATGGGAGCCCTGAAACCGCTGGACGATTCCCCGGTTCCCGGACTTTTCGAAAGCCCCGTCAAGTGGCGCATCGACCTGCCGGTCGAGACCGCCGATGCCTGTCCCCTGGTGGTCGGGCGCTATTTTCGGGGCGTGACCAACGGTCCCAGCCCGAAATGGCTGCAGGACCAGCTTACCGCCATCGGGCTGCGGCCGATCTCGGCCCTGGTCGATATCACCAATTACTGCACCTTCGGTCTCGCCCGGCCGCTTCATGTGTTTGACGCCGACAAGGTCGCCGGCGATCTGGTCATGCGGATGGCCCGGCCCGGTGAAAAAATTCTGGCGCTGGACGGCGAAACCTATGAGCTGGAGCCCGACATGCTCGCCATCGCCGACGCCAACGGCGTGCAAAGCATTGCCGGCGTGATGGGCGGCGAATCGACCGGCTGCGGCGACGATACCAAGAACATGTTCCTGGAAATCGCCCTGTTCGATCCGATCCGCACGGCGGCCACCGGGCGCAGGCTCGATGTGATGTCCGACGCGCGCTACCGCTTTGAACGGGGCGTCGATCCGACCTCGGCCATGTGGGGCGCCGAAGTGGCGGCCCGGCTGATCCTCGATATTTGCGGCGGTGAGGCCAGCGAGATCGCCGTCGCCGGCGCGGAGCCCGACTGGGCGCGCCGCCAACCGCTGCGCAAATCTCGCATCACGGCGCTGGGCGGGGTGCATCTGCCGCCCGGACTGCCGGCAAAAATTCTCGCCGATCTGGGTTTCGACAATGAAGACGACGGCGAAATCATTCACGCCTCGATCCCGCCCTGGCGGCCCGATATCGATGGCGAGGCCGATCTGGTGGAAGAAATTCTGCGCATCCACGGCTATGACAATATCCCCGCCGTGCCCATGGACCGCGATATGGTGGTGCCGCACCCGGCGCTGGATGTGGCGCAACGGCGCGTCAGCCGGGTTCGCCGTGCGCTGGCCGCCAACGGGTTGATCGAAGCCGTGACCTATTCCTTCATGAGCGACGCGGATGCAAATCTGTTCGGCGGCGTGCCCGAGTCCTTGCGGATCGGCAACCCCATCAGCGCCGATCTGAACGTCATGCGGCCCAGCGTGCTGCCCAATCTGGCCGCCGCCGCCGGGCGCAACGGGGCCCGTGGCGCCGGCGATGTCGCCCTGTTTGAAATCGGCCCGCAATATTCCGACGCCACCCCCGATGGTCAGTCCCAGATGGCGGCCGGTTTGCGGGTGGGAAATTCCATCCCCCGGCACTGGACCGGACCCGCCCGGCCGGTTGACGCCTTCGACGCCAAATCCGACGTCCTGGTGGCGCTGGAATCCGCCGGCGCGCCCGGAGAAAATCTGCGCATTACCCGCGACGCGCCCGGCTGGTACCACCCGGGACGGTCCGGCGTGATGTGGCTCGGCAAGACGGAAATCGCGCGTTTTGGGGAGCTGCACCCGGACATTGCCGCCCATTACGATCTGCGCGGGACCGCCGTGGCGTTTGAGGTCTTCCTCGATGTCGTGCCGCCCCCCAGGGCCGGTCGCGGCCCGGCCCGGCCCCTGTTGAAGACCTCGCCGTTCCAGCCGGTCGAGCGGGATTTCGCCTTCGTGGTCGACACGGATGTCGCGTCCGACGCGGTGATGCGCGCGGCCCGGGGCGCCGACAAGACTTTGATCACCGGCGTGCAATTGTTCGACATATTCGAGGGCGCGTCGCTGGGCGACGGCAAGAAATCCCTGGCCATCGCGGTCACGCTGCAGCCCACGGAAGCGACCCTGACCGACGCGGAAATCGACGCAATATCGGACAAAATCACCGCCGCCGTGACCAAGGCGACGGGGGGCGTGCTGAGAGGATAGAGCGTTCGCGCTTGCGGCCCGTCCTCCGGCATCCCATGTTCCTCACAGGAATAAAAAGACCAGCACATGACCAAACTCTCCAATATCCGCAATTTCTCGATCATCGCCCATATCGACCACGGCAAATCGACCCTGGCGGACCGGTTGATCATGGCCTGTGGCGGCATGGAACAGCGTGATTTCCAGGATCAGGTGCTGGATTCCATGGATATCGAGCGTGAGCGGGGCATCACCATCAAGGCCCAGACCGTGCGCCTGATGTACAAGGCCAGGGACGGCGAAACCTATCAGATCAATCTGATGGACACGCCCGGCCATGTGGATTTCACCTATGAGGTGTCGCGCTCGCTGGCGGCCTGCGAGGGCTCGCTGCTGGTGGTCGATGCCAGCCAGGGGGTTGAGGCCCAGACATTGGCCAACGCCTATCTGGCGATCGAAAATAACCATGAAATCATCCCGGTCCTGAACAAGATCGATCTGCCGGCCGCCGAACCCGAACGGGTGCGCGAGCAGATCGAGGACGTGGTGGGGATAGACGCATCCGAGGCCATTCTGGTGTCGGCCAAAACCGGCCAGGGCATCGAGGACGTGCTGGAAGCCCTGGTCACCAAGTTGCCGCCGCCGCAAGGCGACCGGTCCGCGCCCCTGAAGGCCATGCTGGTCGATAGCTGGTACGATACCTATCTGGGCGTGATGATCCTGGTCCGCATCCATGACGGGGTGCTGAAAAAAGGCATGAAGATCCAGATGATGTCGAACGGCGCGGTCTGTCAGATCGATACGGTCGGGGTCTGCACGCCCAAGCGGGTGGCCATCGACGAACTCGGTCCCGGCGAAATCGGGTTCATCACGGCCTCCATCAAGCATGTGGATGAAACCAAGGTCGGCGATACGCTGACCGAGGAAAAAAACCCCTGCGCCGAGCCGTTGCCCGGATTCAAGCCCAGCGTGCCGGTGGTGTTTTGCGGCCTGTTCCCGGTCGATGCGGCGAATTTCGAGGATTTGCGCGAGAGCCTCGCCAAGCTGCGCCTCAATGACGCCAGCTTTCAGTTCGAGCCGGAAAGTTCGGCGGCGCTCGGTTTCGGTTTCCGCTGCGGGTTTCTCGGTCTGCTCCATCTGGAAATCATCCAGGAACGGCTCAGCCGCGAATTCGATCTGGATCTTGTCACCACCGCGCCGTCGGTGATCTACCGGATACATCTGACCCATGGCGCCGGCATGATCGAGCTGCATAACCCGGCCGACATGCCCGACCCGGTGCGGATCGACCATATCGAGGAACCCTGGATCAAGGCGACCATCATCGTGCCCGATGATTATCTCGGCGGCGTGCTGGCCCTGTGCCAGGAACGGCGCGGCATCCAGCAGGAACTGACCTATGCGGGCAACCGCGCCATGGTGGTCTATCGTCTGCCCCTGAACGAGGTGGTGTTCGATTTCTACGACCGGCTCAAATCCATCAGCCAAGGCTATGCCAGCTTCGATTACCAGCTCGATTCCTATGAAACCGGCGATCTGGTCAAGCTTGGCATCCTGGTCAATGCGGAACCGGTCGACGCGCTCTCCATGGTGGTTCACCGCACGCGGGCGGAAAGCCGGGGGCGGTCGATCTGCATCAAGTTGAAGGATCTGATCCCGCGTCAGCTTTTCAAGGTGCCGATCCAGGCCGCCATCGGCGGCAAGGTGGTCGCCCGGGAAACCATCGGGTCGGTCAGCAAGGACGTGACCGCGAAATGCTATGGCGGCGACATCACCCGCAAACGCAAACTGCTCGAAAAACAGAAGAAGGGCAAAAAGCGCATGCGGGAATTCGGCCAGGTCGAAATCCCCCAATCCGCCTTCATCCAGGCCCTGAAAATCACCGACCAGGACCGTAACTGAGTCTGTTCAAATAACGACGGTTTCGGTTATCGCCTCAAGGCGATCGCGATCGCGATCGGGTCGAGCAAGGAAGGCGAGTCGTCATCCCGGGTCGGATGATGGCCCAATAGCAGACTTAAAGCGGGATATTGAATATAGCCCGCTTGTGACCCATAGCGGAATTTCTTGAGTTCCGTTCACCACTCATGGCAAGATTTGCATGCGTTCTATGAAGCGAGGCTTTAATTTCAAGCGAGATGTAGGCTTGGGGGACACAAGGAGAATGACAATTGCCTGACAATGCCCTGACGCGCCGTTCGGTTATGATTTCACTTGGTGCGGGTGCGATAACGTTGGTGGCGCCTTTTCCCGCGGCAAGTTCGCCTATGCATCTTGATGTCACCGCAAAGAAAGCCGGCACAAAAGGCAAGATCACTGTGAAGGTTTCCGTGCACGCCAGCCCCGCTGCGAATTTCTCTAACCGCAGCCTCGGAACATTCTATGTTCCACGGGACGGCAAGCAGTTTATCAAAAGCATTTCGGTTCTAGGAATTATTGTCAAAGTCGTTATCATCATTGTCGGTGTGGTTGTCACCGTTACGACATTTGGTATTGGTGCTGGTGGCGTCGTCTTAGCCCAAAAAACAATACAAAAGGCACTAACCTAGATTTAGATCTGATTTCTGCTAATGGCACATAACGGACCTCAACTCGCCTGAAGTTTTGGTCTGTTTGCCCTCGGAAGTATACTTCTCCAGTTGATCTGTATTACCGGTTCCGCTTCAACGCATCGGCGTTCCGCCGGCGCGTTTTTCCATCCAGGTGTTGTAGTAGGCGGCCCAGAAAATGATCGCCGCGCCGGTCCATACCCATGGGTCGGACACTTCCTGGAACAGGAAATATCCCAATATGGCCGAGATCGGCAGGCGCAGGAAATCGAACGGCGCCACATAGGAGGCGTCGGCCGCCGCCATGGCGCGGGTCACGCAGAAATGGGTCGTGTAGCCCATGATCCCAAGCGCGATCATCGCCGGGGCGTCTTCAAGGTCGGGGGTTTGCCAGACAAACATGGCCGGAATGAAGGCAAACGCCACGATGAAGACGGACATGTAAAACACCACCAGATTGCCGCCTTCCGTCGATGACAGCTTCTTGGTGATGATATAGGCGCAGCTATACATGAACGCCGCGATCAGCACGACCACGGCCCCCAGATCTATCTCGATGATGCCCGGCCGGATGATGATCAGCGCGCCGCCGAACCCCACCGCCGTCGCCGCCCAGCGGTGGATCCCGATTTTTTCCCGCAGCGCGATGGCCGCCATGATGATGGTGAAAAGCGGCATGGTGAATTGCAGCGCCGCCAGATCGGCCAGGGACACCATGGTGACGCCGAAAAACCACGCCACGTTGCCCGAATACAGAAAGGCGTTGCGGAGCCCGTGCCCGGCCAGGCGGGGCGTCTTCAGGGAGCCCGGCCCGGTGCGCATGATCCACGGAATCATCAGGATCAAGACGATCACATTGCGCAGGAAGATCAGCTCCAGCACCGAATATTTCGGGGTCAGGAAGCGCACCAGCACCGCCATGGCCACCAGCGACATGGCGGCCCCGATCATCCACAGCGCGCCGCGCGCCGGTCCGGACAGACTCATGATCGGCGTTTCATGGGATCAGTCGCCCAGCGCCACGCCCTCGCGGCGTGGATCGGCGGCGGCATCGTATCCGCGGGGCGTCGCGCGCACGCCATGCAGCCCCGTGGTCAGGGTGCGCAGGCGGATTTCATGGCCGAGCGCCTCGAGCCCGGGCGCGATGGCTTTGAGCGCGGTGTTGTTCTCCAGCTCGGTCGGTCCGTTGCGGTTGACGTGATTGGGCAGGGCGAACGCGTCCGCCAGTCCGAGCCGCCAATCCAGCGTGGCGATCAGCGCGCGGGCCACATAGCCGATGATGCGCGACCCGCCGGGCGATCCCAGCGCCAGCACCAGCTTGCCGTCGCCATCCAGCACGATTGTGGGCGACATGGAACTGCGCGGACGCTTGCCCGGCTGCACCCGGTTGGCCACCTTGCGGCCGTCGATTTCGGGGCGGAACGAAAAATCCGTCAGCTGATTATTGAGCATGAACCCGCCCACCATCAGCCGGGACCCGAAGATGTTTTCCACGCTGGTGGTCATGGACACCGTGTTGCCGTCGTCATCGACCACAGTCAAATGGCTGGTCGACGGAAACTCGATGGCGTCTGAAATCGGCGGGATTTCGCCATGTTTTATCCCTGGCGGGTTTTCATCCGCGCGCCGTCGCGGCGGTTTTTCATCCGCGCGCCTCCCCGGCGCGCCGGGCAGGGCTTTCCCCATGCTGCTTGCGGCGGAAATCAACCCGGCTCTCGCGGCCAGATAGTTTCTGCCCAGCAGCCCTTCCACGGGCACGGCAATGAAATCCGTATCGGCGATATAGGCGGCCCGGTCCGCATAGGCGAGCCGGCTGGCTTCCGAGATCAGATGCACGGCCCGAACCGAGCCCGGCTTCAGGGCCGACAGATCGAAGCTTTCCAGCATGCCCAGTATCTGCAGCGTGGTGACGCCGCCGGACGTGGGCGGCGGCATGGTGCAGACCCGCCATTGGCGATAGGGGCGGCACAGCGCCTTGCGGTTGACCGCGCGGTAGTTTTTCAGATCCGCGAGGCTGAGCGATCCCGGATTGGGGGCCGCATTTTGCACGGCCTCGACGATTTTCCGCGCCAGGGGTCCGCGATACATCCCATCGGCGCCCTGTTTCGCGATCATCCGCAATGTGGCCGCGTATGATGAATTCACCAGCCGGGTTCCGACGGGTTTCGGCTTCCCGTCCTGTGTGAAGAAATAGCGCCGCGCCGCGCCGTAGCGCTTCAGACCCTTGGCCCGGCCGATGAAATAATGCAGCCGGGGCGAGATGTTGAAACCGTTTTCCGCCAGCTTTATGGCCGGCGTAAACAGCCGGGCCCAGGGCAGCTTGCCGTGCGTGCCATGGGCCAGTTCCAGCATGCGCAGAACCCCGGGCGTGCCGACCGACCGGCCGCCGATCACGGCGTCATAAAATTTCAGCGGTTTCTTGTCCGGACCCAGGAACAATTCCGGCCCCGCGCCGGCGGGTGCGGTTTCGCGGCCGTCATAGGCGTCGATATGGCGGGTCCGCCTGGCGTAATGCAGCATGAACGCACCGCCGCCGATGCCCGAGCTTTGCGGCTCCACCAGGGAGAGCACGGCCTGGGCCGCGATGGCGGCGTCAACGGCGCTGCCGCCGGCCCGCAACATGGCCAGCCCGGCCCGGGCGGCATGGGGATTGGCGGCCGATATGGCATGGCGCCGGGGCAGGGACGGCCCGTCGGGGGTGGCGCAGCCCACCGGCGCAAGTCCCGCAATCAGGACCAGAGCGCCGCGAATTAACCATTTCCGACAAATCGGGGTCTGGAATTGCTGTTTCATGATATTAGTTTAATCGACTGACCGGGTTTCTCCTGCACGGAAATCCTTTCGCAGTTGCGAAAAAATCGGTAAAACCCGTTCGATCAACCGGGAGAGCTGGCATGAGTACGCCAACACAGACCAAACGAATTTCCGTACCCGAGATCCGGGCCCGCAAGGGAGCGGAACCCATCACGGTCCTGACCGCCTATACCATGCCCATGGCGCGGCTTCTCGACCCCCATATGGATATTCTGCTGGTCGGCGATTCCCTCGGCATGGTGCTGTATGGCATGGACACCACCCTCGGCGTGACCCTGGACATGATGATTGCCCACGGCACGGCGGTCATGCGCGGGTCGGAGCGCGCGTGTGTCGTGGTCGACATGCCTTTCGCCTCCTATCAGGAATCCCCCGAACAGGCCTATCGCAATTCCGCCCGGGTCATGGCGGAAACCGGCTGTGGCGCGGTCAAGCTCGAAGGCGGCGTCGAAATGGCGGCGACCATCGAATTTCTGACCCGGCGCAGCGTCCCCGTCATGGGCCATGTGGGGCTGATGCCCCAATCGGTCAATTCCTATGGCGGCTTCAAGGTACAGGGCCGCGATGACCAGGCGGCGCGCCGGATTGTCGATGACGCACGGGCCGTGGCGGATGCGGGCGCCTTCGCCATGGTGGTCGAAGGCGTGATCGAGCCGTTGGGCCGCGAAATCACCAATGCGGTGGATGTCCCGACCATCGGGATCGGCGCCTCCCCGGCCTGCGACGGCCAGGTGCTGGTGACCGAGGATCTGGTCGGGCTGTTTTCCGAATTCACGCCCAAATTTGTCCGGCAATATGCCGATCTCGGGCCGAAGATCGCCGAAGCCGCCGCGTCCTATGCCGAAGATGTCCGCGCCCGGCGTTTTCCCGGTCCGGCGGAATGCTTCGGCGGCGGCCCCCTGGACAGCAAAAAGAAAGCCGTCTAGGGCTTCGTTTCGGTATCGGAACAGGCTCCACCCCAATGGGAAATACCCTTGAAATATTGCGACGCGTGGCGGAACTGCGCGAACGGATCGCTTCGTGGCGCGGCTCAAACCCGGATGCGCGCATCGGGCTGGTGCCGACCATGGGCTGTATTCACGACGGTCATCTGGCGCTGATCCATGCGGCGCGGGCGGCCTGCGATCATGTGGTGGTCAGCCTGTTCGTCAACCCGACCCAGTTCGGGCCCTCCGAGGATTTTTCCGGCTATCCCCGTGACGAGGCGACCGATTCCAGGCTGATCGGGCAGGCGGGCGCCGATGTGCTGTTCATGCCGTCGGTGGCGGAAATGTATGGCGACGGCCCGGCCACGACCGTGTCCGTATCCCGTGTTTCGGAAGGATTGTGCGGCGATCACCGGCCCGGCCATTTCGACGGCGTGGCGACAATTGTCGCCAAGCTGTTCGGGCAGGTCCGGCCCGATGCCGCCTGGTTCGGTGAAAAGGACTATCAGCAGCTTCTGGTCATTCGCCGGATGACGGAAGATCTCGATCTCTCCGTCCAGGTGGAAAGCGTTCCGACGATCCGCGAACCGGACGGGCTCGCCATGTCGTCGCGCAACGCCTATCTCACCGACGAGGAACGCCGCCTGGCGCCCCGGCTTTTCGCGGTCCTGACCGACGCCGCCCAGGCAATCGCCGATGGCTGCCGGGCCGACGATTGCTGCCGGGATGCGATCCTGGCCCTGCACAAGGCCGGGTTTCCGGAAATCGATTACGTGGAAGCCCGCGATGCGGCGACACTGGAACCCATTACCGGAACCACGACCGGCCCGGCCCGGGTGCTCGCCGCCGTCCGGCTGGGCAAGGCGCGGCTGATCGATAATTTGGCTGTTCCGCAACGCGGATAGCCGGCGCATTTAAAAACGGCGGCACAAGGCCGCCGGTTTCAAATCGAATTTCCGGATTTTATCTGACGTAGATATGAACTTCGTTGGTTGCGGCCGCGCCGCTGGTCATGGCCGACAGGCGCACCCGTTGCAGGGGCAGCCCCATATCGGACAGCGACCGCAGAACGGATTCCGCATTGCGCTTTGATGTGTTGGACGCAACGGCGACCTGCGCCGCCGATCCACGCTCCGGCGCGACGGCGACCAGATCGAAAGTCGCGCTGGGGCGGCGTTCCAGGGCGCGGTTCACCGCCGTATAGAGCGCCTGTTCATAGGCGACGTTGGGGCGGTCGAAACGAATGACCACAAGCGGCCGACGCGTGCTGTTGGCCGGGGCCGAGGAGGTGAAAGGCGAACTCGCCGTCGGGCGGCTGACCATGGGGGCCGCGGATGTAAAGGCGCGGTTGCCGAGGCTGCCGCCCAGCAATTCACCGTTTTTGATCGCCAGGGACAGCGTGGTCAGATTGCCCCGTTCGTTGCCAAGATAAACGGTCTGCCGATTGACGTCCTCGCTCAATTCATTGAGCAGCCGGTCGATCAGCACGACGGTGCGGTTGACTTCATCTTCCAATATGGCGAGCTGGCGATGATCTTCATCGACCGCGCCGGTCAGGCCATAGGCCGCGCGCGTGGTTTCCAGCACATAGGACGACAGGGTCGATGTCCCCGCCACATGGTTGGCCAGGGAATTGAGTTGGGCGACATCGTTATCGATGGCGGCCAGCAGGGCCTGCGCGGCATTCCATTGATTGACCAGCGACGGGTTGCCCGGGGTTGTCCCAACCTGGAGCCGGGCGTTGATAGAGGCGATCGCGCCGTGATAGCTCAGGGAATTGCGCACCGTCTGGGCGCGAATCGTCTGCAGCTGGGCATTCTGATTTCGGATGCCGACCTGGAGACGCTGCAATTCGGACCGAAGCTCGCCAACCTTTTGGCCGACGAACGTTCCCGTCGACTGGCCGGGCGTCACCTGCGGCGGCACGAAATTCGTGCTGCCCAGTGAAAGCGGCGGTGGCGGCGCCGGCGCGGCGACAGGTGCGCCAACCGGGGCGACGACGGATATGGACGACCCGGCCGCGGCTTGTTGCTGTTTCTTCCCGGAAGGGTCCTTGCCATCAAGCGAGGGCCACAACGCGTCAGCGGCAAAGGAACAGCCGGCAAGGGCATAACCAGCGCAAACGACTAACGCAAAACTTTTTGTTCGATACATGATAGAGGGATGTACCCCGATTAGACGGCTCATAGACGACTCAAGGTATTATGTTTAAGAAAACCGTATTTAATTTTTGCAAAACCAAAGTATTATTTTGCAAATCCCCAGAAAACCCGTTTGCATCTTACTGAAAGGATTCGCGCGCCACAAGCCGTTTTACCGACCCTTCGGCGATGGCCTCACACCGGTTTTCAGCCATGCCTTATCGTGATGCTTAGGCCAAACTGGTAAAGAAATTCAAAACCGGGCGGATTTCCCGCATTGAAACCCACGGAACGCGTTGCAAGCGCGGGCGTCAACCGCTATATCCTCCTGCATGTGCGCCCGTAGCTCAACTGGATAGAGCACCTGACTACGAATCAGGAGGCTGGGGGTTCGAATCCCTCCGGGCGCACCATTCCTTTGGGAATGGTCGCCCTCTTATCAAAAAGGTAGTTCGAACTAAGTTCGAACGGGCGCACCGCTAATCCAGCGGTTTTTATTAAAATCGTGGATTTCCCGAAAATTCAAGTCACCAATAAGTCAGCAAGCGGATCAGCGTCGCCTCTGCGAATACTCGCCCGTTTGTGCGGTTTTCTCCGGGCGAAAATCAAATTTGTACAATTGAATCGTGCTTGTTTGTGGGCGGCGACTGGTTTGTTCTATTGCGGTCAGCGGTGAAATCGGTTGGCCCTCGATCAAGAAGTTGGCCCTCGATCAAGAAACGGTCACAGCTACATTAAATCAATGCCCGGCAATGGTGGAAGTCGACTCATCTCCAAACCATGGTTGGCCACCATCAGATGATGATGGGGCGCGGCGGGGCCGATGTGGTCGGGGGAACCGGCCCAGACGACGTAGGGGACTTCGTAGAGTGGCCGAAAGGGACCCCCCATGAAATGTAGTAATTCAGACCCGATCTGACAGTTACCGGATTTGAGGCGATCTCTGTCAG
>CALGIA010000477.1 GCA_937916005.1 uncultured Rhodospirillaceae bacterium | reverse complement strand
CGATGTTGCGGCCATGAATGACGAGCTGGTCGCGTCGCTTGCGGAAAAACTTCGGGCGTCTTTGTCGGGTGAGGATCCTGGCGCGCTTTTTAAAGAATGGTTTTCGGGCGGGACCGATGGGCTGGAGAGAATTCAGAAAGAGTTCTGGTCACGGTTTTCGGGTGGTTCGGGCAGCGGCCGGTCCGATCCGTGACCTGAGGATGCCGCCAGTGAATATTCCGGATCCGAAATGAAAACAATATTTTCTCTGGCCAGTGCGCCTGGTAGATCGGGCATTGCCGTGTTTCGTTTGTCGGGGCCGGTGGCCGGGATTGTTCTGGAGCAATTGACCCGGCGGTTATTGCCGCCCGCCCGCGTGGCAACCCGGGTAAAATTCCATAAACCGGGAACCCATGATGTTATTGATCATGGGCTCAGCCTATGGTTTCCGGGGCCTTACAGCTATACCGGAGAGGACGTTGCCGAACTCCATGTGCATGGTGGGCGAGCGGTATGCGATGCAATTACCGGGGCTGTATTGGCGATGCCGGACGTGCGCCTGGCTGAGCCGGGAGAGTTTACTCGGCGCGCTTTTGAACACGGCAAGATGGATTTGACCGAAGCGGAGGCTGTCGCTGATCTGGTTGATGCGGAAACCGAGGCGCAAAGACGCCAGGCGCTACGGCAGATGGAAGGCGAGCTGGGCACGCTCTATGAGGATTGGCGGGAACGGCTCATTCATTCGGTTGCCCATATGGAGGCCTGGATCGATTTTCCCGATGAGGATTTGCCGGATGATGTGATTGCCGCCGTTCGTCGTGAAATCAAGTCCCTGGGTGCGGATATTGGCCGGCACCTATCGGATGGCAAGCGGGGTGAGCGGCTGCGCGAAGGTATCCACATTGCGATCATCGGCAATCCTAATGTGGGCAAATCTACGCTGTTGAATATTCTGGCGGGACGGAATGCGGCCATTGTTTCGGGGCAGGAGGGCACCACCCGCGACGTGATTGAGGTTGCCCTTGATATTGGCGGTTATCCGGTCATTTTGTCGGATACGGCCGGGTTGCGGGAAGGGGTTGGTGAGGTTGAGCAAGAAGGGGTGCGTCGGGCATTGCACCGTGCGGATACCGCCGATTTGAAAATTATCATGTTTGAGGGACAGTCGGTTGGTGATCCGGTGGTGTCGGCGCTGGTCGATGGCAATAGTTTGGTTCTTTACAATAAAATGGATCTAGGCCCGACTGGATCGGTCGAGGCTTCTGATTGTTTCGCTTCCCTGTCCGTTTCCTTTAAAACCGGTGAGAATGTCGCGGGGATGTTGGAAGCGCTTGAGACGCTTGTGACGGCCCGTTTCGATACCGGTTTAAATCCGACATTGACCCGGGCGCGGCATCGGGCGGCGCTCGACGATTGCCTGGTTGCGTTGGCGCGGGCCGGGGCCGGGAGTTCCCTTGAGTTACAGGCAGAAGATCTTCGGCTCGCGGTTCGGGCTCTCGGGCGCATCACGGGTCGAGTTGATGTGGAGGGTTTGCTCGACGTGATCTTCGGGGATTTTTGTATTGGTAAATGAAATGTTTCACGTGAAACATTGTCGCGTCCAAGATGGCTGCTTTTCGGCGAGAGTTCTTTGACCGTGATATCTTTGACAATGGAACATGCGGTAACTACATTCCGGCCATGAGCGACACCCTTAAATCATATGATGTAATAGTGGTTGGCGGCGGCCATGCCGGTTGTGAGGCTGCTAGCGCAGCTGCGCGCATGGGGGCGGCTACGCTGCTGGTGACCCATCGGATCGACACTATTGGCGAGATGTCTTGTAATCCGGCCATTGGGGGTCTCGGCAAGGGTCATTTGGTGCGGGAAATCGACGCTCTTGATGGGGTTATGGGACGCGTGATTGACCGTGCCGGGATCCAGTTTCGAATGCTGAACCGGCGCAAGGGGCCGGCGGTACAGGGTCCCAGGGCCCAGGCGGATCGTCGCCTCTACCGGGAGGCCATGCAGGAAATTCTGCGGAATCAAACCAATCTGGATATTTTGGCGTCGTCGGTTGAAGATTTATTGCTCGATGAGGATGGTCGGGTGCGCGGCGTTGCCCTTTCGGGCGGCGGTGAGGTGCGTGGCGCCAGCGTGGTGTTGACCACGGGAACATTTCTGCGCGGTTGCATTCATATCGGTGAACGCCAAATCGCGGCCGGGAGGATCAATGAAGCGGCTGCAATGGGCCTCTCCAAGACCCTGGAGAGACTTGGATTTAATCTTGGGCGGCTGAAAACAGGCACGCCGCCCCGATTGGATGGCCGGACAATTGATTGGCGCGCTGTGGAACCGCAACAGGGCGATGAACCGCCGGTGCCGTTTTCATTCATGAATTCGCGGATCACCATACCGCAAATCAGTTGCTATATGACGACGACGACGCTGGAAACCCACGCAATCATAAAGGCCAATCTACATCGCGCGCCGCTGTATTCAGGGCAGATCGAAGGTGTTGGTCCACGCTATTGTCCGTCCATCGAAGATAAAGTCGTTCGATTTGCGGATCGGGATGGTCATCAGATCTTTCTCGAGCCCGAAGGTTTGGATGATCACACGGTTTATCCCAATGGTATTTCCACATCATTGCCCGAAGACGTCCAGGAGGCATTTATCGCCACAATTCCAGGACTTGAGAACGCCCGCATCATTCAGCATGGCTATGCCATTGAATATGATTTCGTGGATCCGCGAGAGTTATTGCCCACGTTGGCCGCGCGGCGGGTCCCTGGTTTTTATTTGGCGGGACAAATCAATGGCACCACGGGATATGAGGAAGCTGCAGGGCAGGGCCTTATGGCCGGAATTAATGCGGCGCAATGGGTCAGCGGTGGATCCGAATTCATATTGGGGCGGGATGAGGCCTATCTTGGGGTGATGATCGATGATCTTGTCACTTTGGGGACGCGCGAACCCTATCGCATGTTCACCTCGCGCGCGGAATATCGATTGCGATTGCGCGCGGACAATGCGGATCAACGTCTCACCCGACGCGGAATGGACATCGGCTGTGTGAGGGCCGACCGTGCGCAGCAATTCCTATTGAAGGATGCCGCGATAAATGAAGGGCGTATGCTCCTGCAGTCCTTAACGGCCAGCCCCACTGAATTGGCCAAGGCCGGTGTTAACGTTACCCGTGATGGTGTAAGCCGCAATGCGGAGCGTCTTTTGAGTTACCCCGATGTGGGCTTGAAAAAACTGGCGGTAATGTGGCCTTGTTTAGCTAAAATATCGCCGGATATCGGGGAACAATTGACCATCGATTCACGGTATTCGGAATATCTTTTGCGGCAAGAGGCCGATATTGCGCTGTATAAGAAAGACGAGGCATTGCTGCTGCCGGATATCCTTAACTATGCCCTGGTTGGTGGATTATCTGTGGAAATACGGGAAAAGCTGGAAACTGCGCGACCCGCGACTCTTGGGGCGGCCGGCCGTATATCCGGCGTAACCCCAGCGGCGTTAACCGCGCTGCTTCGTTTTGTGCGCCGCATTGATCACAAAATGATCGCATGACGCCCGAAATATTCCGTGAGAAGATCAATGTTTCACGTGAAACACTGGCGCACCTAAAACTCTATGTGGAAATCCTGCAACGCTGGCAGTCTAAAATAAATCTGGTAAGCCAGGATAGTCTGGACGCGCTCTGGACGCGCCATATGCTCGATTCGGCGCAACTCATCGATCATATCCCCGCGGAAACGAAAATCATTACCGATTTGGGAAGCGGCGCGGGATTTCCTGGTTTGGTCATCGCCATCATTACCGGGGTCGAAACGCATCTGGTGGAATCGGATTCGCGGAAATCGGCTTTTCTGCGGGAAGTCATTCGCCAGACAGAGGCACCGGTGGAAATTCATAACGGCCGGGCCGAAGACATCGCGCCCTGGCGCTCCGACATCATTACTGCCCGGGCCCTCGCGCCACTGCCGAAATTACTGGCCTATGCCGCGCCCTTTCTGCGATCAACTTCAGGCTCTGAACCTCCGGATGACTCATCAAAATGTCTCTTTCTGAAGGGAGCCGCATGGCGGGATGAATTGACCGAAGCGCAAAAATCATGGCATATCCAATGTCAGGATGTTGTGAGTATCACCGACCCAACAGGCCGGATACTCATTATCAAGAACCCAACACCGAACTCCCCCGGTGAAAAATTGCCCCGGTGACCCCATGCCCAATGACGCCCCTGACCAGCGCGACATCACCGAACCGGACGAAGAGCGTCCGGCGCCGGTAACGGCAAGGCGGGAAAGCCGGGTATTTGCCGTCGCAAATCAAAAGGGCGGAGTCGGGAAAACCACCACCGCAATCAATCTCGCCACCGCCTTGGCGGCGGTCGGCAAACAGGTTCTGATTCTGGATCTCGATCCGCAAGGAAACGCGTCCACCGGATTGGGTATCGGACGCGCTCAGAGAAATACTGGCTCGTATGATGTGATAATGGGCGATGCGCCGGCCGGTCTGGCCACTGTGGCAACTGAAATTCCCGGCCTTTTTATCGTGCCCTCCACCCTCGATTTATCCGGCCTTGAGCTCGAGCTGGTCAATATGGACCGGCGTGAATATCGTCTGCGGGATGCCCTGAAGCCGATCCGGCTGGACTATGATTATATGTTGATTGATTGCCCACCGGCGCTTGGCTTGTTGACCTTGAACGCATTTGCGGCGGCGGATGCTGTTCTGGTCCCGCTTCAATGTGAATTTCTGGCATTGGAGGGTTTGAGCCAGCTGGTACGCACGATTGAACGGGTTCAGCAGAGTTTCAATCCCACATTGAATATCCAAGGAATCGTTCTAACAATGTATGATACCCGTAACAGGTTGAGTTCATTGGTGGCCGACGATGTGCGGAGCTATTTTGGAGACAAGGTATACAATACGGTAATTCCTCGAAACGTTCGCGTTTCCGAGGCGCCGTCCCACGGCAAGCCGGTCCTGCTCTATGATTATCGCTGTTCCGGCTCGCAGGCTTATATGCATCTTGCGGGCGAAGTTCTCCGACGAGAGGAGGGACCTACTCAGTGACTGACGATAAACCCGGGAATCGCCAACTCGGCCGAGGCCTTTCCGCGCTTTTTGGCGACGAAAAACCACATCTGATGGAAGCCAATTCCAATCGGGAGGCCACTTCGGTTCCCATCGAATTCATCAGGCCCAACCCGAACCAGCCCCGACGGAATTTTGATCCGGAACAAATTGGCACGCTGATTGCCTCCATCAGGGAACGCGGCGTCCTGCAGCCCATACTGGTCCGCAAGGACCCGAGCGATCCCTCACGCTATGAAATTGTCGCCGGGGAACGCCGTTGGCGAGCGGCGCAAAAAGCCCAACTCCATGAAGTCCCGGTCATCATCAAGGATCTCGACGATCAAAATGCGTTTGAAATCGCCCTGATCGAAAATATTCAGCGGGAAGATCTGAACCCACTCGAAGAAGCGGAAGGCTACCGCCGTCTGGTCGATGAATTCTCGCATACACAGGATGCTATCTCCCGCGCGATCGGAAAAAGCCGAAGCCATATCGCCAATATGATGCGCCTGTTGAATTTACCCGATAGCGTCAAACAAATGCTCGTCAACGGCGACTTATCCATGGGCCATGCCCGCGCATTGTTGAATGCGGAAAATCCGGAAGCGCTTGCCCACCAAATTATCAAAAAGGGCCTGAATGTCCGCCAAGCCGAGAAACTGGTAACGAACGAAAAGGACGGCGGCAAAAAAGCAAATCGGCAGGTCCCTGAACAGGACCCAAACACCGCCGCGCTCGAATCCAGCATCTCCGATCTTCTGGGTCTCAAAGTCTCAATAAAATTTAACGGCGGCGGCGGCGAACTTGTGGTTCATTACAAAACGCTCGACCAGTTGGATGAAGTTTTGCGCCGCCTGAAATCAACCGGCTAGTCCAACCTGCGGCGTTACATCACCCATTGCCGCGGGAGACCCGCGCGGCAAGCCGCATCAACGCGCGCTCACATGTCGCTTCGGCTGGAATCCCCGTGGTCTTGCAATCCAATTCCGCCGACATCAAGGACTCAACCGCGGAGGCAAGCGCGCTCGCCGACCAACGCCGCAACTGGGCGCGAAACCGGTCTTGTTGCTTGAAAAACACCGGTGGTCTCATCGACTTGACCGCAGCTTCAACGGAACTGCCATTGGTGACGGCGCCGGCTGCAAACTGAAGCCGCATGTAATGACGCGCAACGCTCCTTAGAATGCGGATTGGCTCCATTCCTTCATCAAATCCCCGACCCAAGGCGCGTAACAGGGCCATTTGGTCCCCGGAAGCCGATGCAAAGCAAATGTCTTCAAGGGTCATTGTGGCGCTGTCGCCGACACAAGCCGCGGCCGCCTCAAGACTCACCGAGGTCTCGCCCTGGCAATAGGAGGCGAGTTTTTCCAACTCTGTCCGGCTGATCATCCGATCGCCGCCAAGATTATTCCGCAAATAAATCAACGCATCGTCCGACACGGCCAAATTATATTTCCCAAGAGTGTCGTGAATCACCCGCTCAAGCGCCTGGGCGTCATCGGCATAGCAAGCTATCGCCGCAGCCCTGGGCGCTTCTTCAAATAATTTGCGCAATCGTGATCGGGCGCTTAAATCGCCGGCTTCAACAATTGCCAGGGCGGCAAGTTCGCGTCCATCGAGCATATTTTTAACGGCCTCGCTCATGGAATCAGTGGCGTCCCGAAGCCGCACGACCCGGCGACCGCCAATCATTGAAAGCGCAGCCGCCTCATCGGCAAGCAGGGCGCGGTCATCCCGTAAATCGCCCGGCGATATTTCCGTAACCAGAAACGGATCGGCCAGATCATCAACAATCGCACGGGCGAGAATTTGGGCCCTTTCCCGAACGAGCCCATTATCGGGTCCATACAGTAAAACGGCGTCAATGCCGCCACCCGGATTTTGCACGAACCGATCGGCCTGATTAGCGGAAATTTTCACCGTACGCGGCCCAAATAAATACTGATCCGAGATTTGATTTCATCGGAAATTTGGCGCAAAGACCGTTCACGCGCATCTTTCTCCGCACTCAAGGTCGCGAAGCTTGAACTCAACATATTAAAGCTACTGGTGGATGTGGCCTGCCCGGAAAATTTCCGACCCGACCCATCGGCGGCGTGCAGGTTGAATGCAGCAACGACATTCAAATTGGCCCGGGTGGAAAATTCATCCGCGCGAACACCAAGCGAAACTTGGTTTTCAGTAACTTTTATGCTCAGAAAATATTTAGGCTTCCGTGGCGCCCCGAGGGGCGTCAGCCTGTCACGAAGAAAATTCGAAAGTATCTGTCCTTCCCGATCCAGAATGGGGAGAATTTTGATCTCCGCCAACCGAGCCGCTTCGGCTCCCCCAAGACGGGAATGGAGAGGTTCAAAACCACACCCGGAAAGGGCTGCCATCGCCAGGACCACCGCGATACTTGCCAGTGTCATGGGGCGGGCAATTGATCCATTACGGCACGACATTGATGATCCGGTTCGGGACATAAATGATTTTCCTCGCCGCATTTCCATCCAACGCCGCTATCACCGCAGGAAGCGCGAGCGCAGCGGATTCCGCATCATCCTGCCCCGCATTTTGTGGCAGAACGACAGTTCCCCTGACCTTGCCGCGCACTTGCACCGCGATGGTTACAGTGTCTTCCACCAAAAGATCCCGATCCGCTACCGGCCATGACTTGTCGGCAATTATGGAACTCGATCCCAGCAGGTTCCACAGCTCTTCCGCGATATGAGGCATCATGGGCGCTACCAACTGCACTGCGGCTTCGAGGCCTTCGCGCCGGACCCAGGCCGCGCCATCGCTATCGCCTTTGAAATCATTGAGGCTGTTGACGAGTTCGTAAATCCTGGCAACTGCGCGGTTGAAATGGAACCGTTCAAGATCAAGGGTGACATTCGCTATCGCTTTATGGGTTTGCCGGCGCAGATTTTTGCTGTCCGTATCGAAGGCTCCATCATCGGGGCGCTGTGCACCAAAGGGCGTTATTACCTGATCCGTCGCAGTCACCAGTCGCCATAGCCGGTTTACAAACCGCCAGGCGCCCGCGATGCCGGTTTCAGTCCATTCCAGATCCCGCTCCGGCGGGCTGTCAGACAGCATGAACCAGCGCGCCGTATCGGCGCCATAGGTGTCCATAATATCCTCCGGATCGATCACGTTCTTTTTCGATTTACTCATCTTTTCCGAACGTCCGACGGTAAGCGCCGCGCCGGTGATTCGGTGGCTGACCGCGCCGTCCTCCGCCTGGATCGTTTCGGCTGGTTGCGCCCAGTTCCCATCCGCATCCCGATAGGTTTCGTGGCACACCATCCCCTGGGTGAACAATCCCTGGAATGGCTCATCGATGGTGAGATATCCGCATTGCTTCATCGCACGGGTGAAAAAACGGGCATACAGCAGATGCAGAATGGCATGCTCAATGCCACCGATATATTGATCCACCGCCAGCCAGTATTCGGCTTCCGGCGCGTCAATGGGGGTATCGGCCCGCGGACAACAGAAGCGTGCAAAATACCAGGACGAATCCACGAAGGTGTCCAGCGTGCTGGTTTCCCGTTCGGCCGGATTGCCGCAGGACGGGCAATCGATAAATTTCCAGGTCGGGTGCATGTCCAGCGGATTGCCGGGGTGATCAAAATCTATCTCGTCGGGAAGCCGCACGGGCAAATCTTCTTCCGGTACCGGAATGATTCCGCAAGCGTTGCAATGGATCACCGGTATCGGGCAACCCCAATAGCGTTGTCGGGAAATCCCCCAATCGCGTAATCGGTAATTGATCTCGCGCCGGCCGGAATTGCGCTCCGACAGGCGCGTCGCGATCAAATCCTTGGCCTCGGAGATATCCATCCCATTCAAAAACGATGAATTGGCCAGCTTGCCCGGCCCCGTATAGGCTTGATCGCCAATTTCGTACTCATCGGGATTTTCGTCCGGCGGAATGACCACCGGCAAAACGTCAAGCCCATAGGCGCGCGCGAAATCCAGATCGCGCTGATCATGGGCCGGGCACCCGAATATCGCGCCGGTGCCATATTCCATCAAAATGAAATTGGCGACATAGACCGGCAGTCGGCGGGTCGATTCAAATGGATGGACGACTTCAAGCCCCGTGTAGAACCCCTGTTTCTCGGCCTGTTCAATTGTTGCTTCGCTGGTTCCCAACCGGCCGCATTCTTCAATAAACGCCGCGAGTTCCGGCAAATTCGCCGCCATTTCGGCCGCCAGGGGATGCTCCGGCGACAGCGCGCAGAAACTGGCGCCGAATATGGTGTCGGGCCGGGTGGTGAAAACCTCCAGCCGATCGCCGCGGCCATCGATCTCGAAAAACATTCGCAGCCCTTCCGACCGGCCGATCCAGTTTTCCTGCATCACCCTGACTTTGTCGGGCCAATTCTCCAGTTCCTTCAGCCCCGCCAGTAAATCCTCGGCAAAATCCGTGATTTTAAAAAACCACTGGGCGAGTTCGCGTTTTTCCACCGGCGCACCGGACCGCCAGCCGCAACCGTCGATGACCTGTTCATTGGCGAGAACGGTTTGGTCGACCGGGTCCCAATTTACCCAGCCGTTTTTGCGATAAATCAGGCCCGCTTTCAAAAAATCGAGAAACAGCTTCTGCTCGTGCCGATAATATCCCGGGTGGCAGGTCGCTATTTCCCGGCTCCAATCGATTGACAGCCCCATCAGTTTGAGCTGACTGCGCATCGCCGCGATATTTTCATAAGTCCAGGTCGCCGGATGGACTTTATGTTCCATGGCGGCATTTTCGGCCGGCATGCCGAAAGCGTCCCATCCCATGGGATGCAGGACATTGTATCCCTGGGCACGCATGAAACGCGCCGTCACATCCCCCATGGTGTAATTTCGTACATGCCCCATATGGATGCGCCCCGATGGATAGGGGAACATTTCAAGAACATAATATTTCGGTTTATCCGGGTTGGGTCGGACGACGAAAGTTTCCTGTTCGTCCCATAGCTTTTGCCATTTGGCTTCGGTTTGCTTGGCGTTGTAGCGCGACGTTACGGACTCAGCCGCCATGGATCGTTTCCCGAAATTTTACAGTGGATCGCGGCATACCGAGCATCGCGGCTCCGGTCTCGCAGCAATAATAATAGGTCCTGACCGGTCACCTGGAGGATGCCGACGCGACGCGCAATTGACGCGCACGGGTCAGTATCTGATTCTCTAGATTGGTTGACGTTTCGGTTTTCACCTTGGCGTCTGCCCAGGCGCCGGCACGATGGGCCTGACGAAATACGGCGACACGGATTCCATCGGCGCGCAGTTGGCGTCCAAGGATGTATATGTTCATCTTGAACCGCTCACCGGGGCTTTCCGGCGGCGTATACCAGTCGGTGATGATGACGCCGCCAAACGGATCCGCCGACGTCAGCGGCATGAATGAAACCGTATCGAGCGACGCGCGCCAGAGAAAACTGTTGACGCCTATCCCGCCGCCGCCGCCGCCGCCGCCGCCATTTTTGCTGTTTCCGCCAAACAGACCAAACAGATCAAAACCGTCGTCATCGCCAAAGATAGATCCGTCTTGGCTCTTCTCGTTGGAATATTTCGCAGGCAAACGTTCATTGCCCTGGCTTTCCGGGTAGGCGTATTCCGTATTGCTGGAGCTGCATCCGGTCAGCACAAATGCGCACGCCATGACAGCCGTGATACCGGTTCTCCGTATCGTCCGGCGCGAATAAAACTTCATTCCGCGTCTCGCATTCCAATTAAATTCATTGAGGAAAATTCGTCCTCATCCCGCGGATGAGCCACCCGCCATCGTTCGCGCTGAGTATACCGCGAATGACCACCCAGTCTCAACGACGTAAGTAAGGCTATTAAAATCGTTCGTGCCACATTTGTCGCGGTTCCCGGTCTCTGATAGGTTTCGGGTTTGCTCAAGGGGAGCCCGCGCTTAATGGCTGAAATTATCGACACAAATACCGATATCGCCGCCAATCTTTCAGCGGTCAATCGGCAGATTGCGGACCTTGTTAAGAGAGCGGATCGGCCTGCCGGTTCTGTGACATTGGTCGCGGTTTCAAAAATGCATCCCGCCGCCAGCGCCGAAACTGCCCTGAAAGCCGGCCATAGAGTGTTTGGCGAGAATCGAGTTCAGGAAGCGCAAAAAAAATGGCCGGTTCTACGGGAAAAATATCCTGATGTGCAGCTGCATCTGATCGGTCCGCTCCAGACCAATAAGGTCCGTGACGCTATCGGGTTATTTGATGTTATCGAAACCATCGATCGCCCAAAACTCGCCCGAGCCGTGGCGGCCGAAATGGCGCAAACCGGCCTCAAACCCACATGCTTCGTGCAGGTCAATACTGGTGAGGAACCTCAAAAAGCAGGCATACTTCCCGCGGAGGCCGATGGGTTTATCGCCTTATGCCGGCAGGAACTCGATTTGCCGGTTGTTGGTTTGATGTGCATTCCGCCGGTCGGCGACTCGCCCGCGCTTCATTTTGCGCTGTTGCATGAAATGGCGAAACGAAATGGGCTCGCCATGCTCAGTATGGGAATGTCGGCTGATTACGATGTCGCCATCGGCCTTGGCGCGACCCATGTGCGGGTTGGAACGGCCATATTCGGTCAGCGGCCCAGCTGACACGCGCCTTTCCAATCTCCGGACCGGAACTTTTCAGCTGCCATAAACACGGACGATGTCCCGCGGCCTGAATTCGCAGAGTATCGAGCGGAGATCCGCTTCCGAAAACGCGATACATCCCTCTGTCCCGGTAAACCCGTCTTGGGCGATGTGCATGAAAATCGCGCTACCCATGCCGGCGATCACGGGCGATTCGTTATAGGTCGTCACGGCGATCAGGTCGTAAATATGATCGTCTCGCCACAGCGCCTCGCAGTTTGCGCCATGGGGTAGAATGACCTGCCGGTTATAATCAAAATCATCCAGTGCATCACACCAGCCATCTTCGGGCCGGATGGCTTCAACCGGCAGGGCCGCTTCGGGGGCCGCCACGCGATCACCGCGATAGAGTATTTTCCGCAGTTCGAAGGCTCCGACAGGCGTTGCGCCGTCTCCTTCAGCCTTACGTCCGGTTACGCCGGATCGACCGAGCGCGCAGCGAAATTCAAGCCCCTGCCAATGGGCGACTCCATCTGGATGTATTCCCAACTCCATGAGGTGCTTATACCGCTATGGGAATTTTATAAAAAGAACGAGATTCGAAAATCTATCGGCGGGACGAGGCGGGAATTCCGCCGGCCCGCTTCAGGCTATGGGTCGTATGATATTTATCGAGTGCGTTGTCCATGGCTTGTTGGAACCATACTCCGGGAGCGCCAGACGGCGGAAGATTAGGATGGGCCGGCCGGCCCGTCGGGAATTGTGCCTGACCGCCTGCCTGTGCCATTGCCTGGACCGCTGACTGAGATGCCTGCCGGGCCTGTCGGCGATCGGCTGTCTGGATTGCCGCCATGTCCTGGGTGCCCGGAATGCCCTCTTTATCGTTGGCGTGGCCGGGCTTACCGGTTTTTCCTTTTCCGCCCGACACGCTCGCCAGCAGAAGTTGCGCCTGGGCCCGTTGCCCCTCCAGGATGGATTGGGAAATCCGGCGAGTTGTGGCGTCGCCGGGCTGTCCGCTGAATAGGGCAATGCTGTTTTGTGACGGAGCGTCAAACGTCGCCGGCAATCGCATTGCGCCTTGCTGCGGAATTCCATTGGGCGGTCTTGTCTCCCCCGGGGGAGTATTCATAGCAGGTGCCACAGGCGT
>CALGIA010000476.1 GCA_937916005.1 uncultured Rhodospirillaceae bacterium | reverse complement strand
AGCAATCGTCTGGCTCGCCAATGCGCTGGCCGCGCAGGGCGGCATGCTGCGGGCCGGCGACATCATCTCGTCCGGGTCCATCACCCCGGTGCATTGGGTCGAAGAATTTCCCTGCCATGCGCGCGTGGAACTCAAAGGCATCGGCGCGTGCGAGGTCAGCCTGGGGTAGCCGCGCCCTTTTGTTCGTCGCCATAGAGCCGCCGGATGACCCTGCGCATCTGCAACAACCCTTCATCGGCGGGGATTGTGCCGCGCGGATTGGCGTCGTTGCCGACCGCGTCCGGGTCCAGGTTTATGCATTTCTGCTGCGCCTCGTAAATGTCCAGATCCTCCTTCAGAACATTGCGCATCTGATCGCCGAAAAGTTCGCGCTTTTCCGGAGCGACGCAGCGTTCTTCTCCGGCGACGCACCAGAATTGATGGGTCGTGGTTTCGGTTTCGGGCGTCAGGGCGTGATACACCACAAAGCCCCACTCACCCTGGCTCGATTTACGGACGTCGACCGGCGTTCCAGCGCCGACTTTTTCCGACCCGTTGCAGATGTCGATATAGCCCGGCGCGATGAACGTGCTGATCTGCCAGCGGTCGATATTTTCCTGATATCCGCCATATTCAACGAAGGCGGTGGCGGGCGGAATATCGGTCATGGTGCGGGTCACGCAGACCGTGTCATTGACCGTCTCGGTTTCGATCACGGCATTTTCCGAGACCGCGGCGTTTCCCGTGGTTGAGCCGTGGACGTATGTCAAATGCGATAAATCCAGCAGATTGTCGAGCACCAGCCGATATCCCGCCTGGACATGGGTTTGGCCGGTCACCGCGACCCAGTCGGGATCGGCCAGATGTTTATGATAGTCGGGTATCAGGTCTTCATCGGCCAGATCGGGATCGCCCATCCAGATGAAAACCCAGCGATTACGCTCCGCCAGCTTGTAATTCCTGACCTTGGCCCAGGCGGGAATTTCGGTTTGGCCGGGAATATGGGTGCAGGCGCCCGAGCAGTCGAATTCAATGCCGTGATAGGCGCATTGCAGGGAATCGCCGATCAGATTGCCTTCGCTGAGGGGAAGATTTCGGTGCGGGCATCTGTTTTCCAGCGCAACCGGCGCGCCGTCCCCGGTGCGGTACAGGCACACATATTCGCCCAAAATCACCCGGCCCAGGGGTTCGCGCCCCACATCCTCGCTCCAGGCCGCCACGTACCAGTGATTTTTCAAAAACATGATGCTCTTCCATCCTTGGATTTGACAATAAACAGTATGCTGATGAATAGGGAGGGGCAAGGACAAAATCAAAACCCTTGGTGTGTTCGCGGGGGACCCGGAAAGAGTCGGCTTTATCCCGCCATCAACTTGGGCAGCCAGGTGACCACGCCGGGGACCAAAATCAGGAATACCAGAATGCCGATTTCCAGTACCACAAAGGGCGTCACCGCGGCATAGATGTCGTGCATTGTGATTGAGGGTGGCGCGATGCCCCGCATGACAAAAAGCAGCATGCCGAAGGGCGGCGTGGTTTGTCCGATTTCCAGCGCCAGCAGCATCAGCACCCCGAACCAGATCAGATCGATCCGGATCTGCTCCGCCATGGGGATAAAGAACGGCAGCGTGATCAGCATGATGCTCACCGGGTCCATGAAGCACCCCATTACCAGCATCAGCAGCATCATGGCGGAAAGCAAGACCAGTGGCGTGGGATCGACTTGCTGGATGAGAGACAGCAGGCCGGCTGTCGCGCCGGAGAATGACAGGATCTGGGAGAAGGTCAGCGAGGCGGCGATGATGAAATAGATCATCACCGTGAGTTTCCCGGTTTCGGTGATCGCCTTCCACAGATCCTTCCAAATCAGCGAGCGGTAACATGCTGCGGCCAGCACCGCGCCGATCGTGCCGAGGGACGCGGATTCGGTCGGAGTCGCGACGCCCACCAATATGCTGCCCACGACCACGCCGAACAGGCTGAGCAGGGGCACCACATAGATCATCGTCGGGCGCAGCCGTTCCCAAAATGTCATCGGCGGAATGTCATAGGCCGGCGCCAATGACGGATTCAGCGTGCAGCGGATCACCACATATGAAAAATGGACCACGGCCATGATCAGGCCGGGGATCGCGCCGGCAATCAGAATGCCCGCGATGGAAATGCCCGACAGGCTTCCGAGCAACACAGCCAGGCTTGATGGCGGGATCAGCATCGCAATCCCGCCGGTCCCCAAAATCGGTCCCATCGCCATGCTGTTGTGATAGCCGCGCCGTTTCATTTCCGGCATCAGGGTCGTACCGAGAAGCGCGGTATTCGCCATCGAGGATCCGGACAGCGTTGAAAACACGGTTCCGCCGACGACCGCGACCAGGGATAGACGCCCCGGCACGCGGGCGATCAGCTGTTCGATGGCGTCGATCGCGCGGATCGCCACGCCCGTGTGAAACAGAATCTCGCCCATCAAAATGAACATCGCCACCGGCGCCAGTGAGAAACGCACCAGGCCCTCGACCATATTACGTTCAAACTGGATCAACCCGGCCTCGCCGCCCAGGAAGGTAATGGCGCCAATGATGTTGGCGCCAAAGAACGCGATCGCCACGGGAACGCCGAGGAACATCGGAATCATGACCATTCCGAGCAGGAAGGAAAGCGCCCAATACCACTCCATTTCTCAGAACACCTCGTTGATTTCGGTTCCCCGATCCGCATCGTCGGGGGGTGCGAAGATGGACCGGATGAGATGGCGGACCGCCTCGATGGTGAACAGTGACATGCCGATCGGCACCACGGACATCGGCATCCATTCCTTGATATCGAAGGATTTATACAGCGTGGAATCCTCGACATAGGCGAGGTGCGCGGCGACGATCCCGTAGTAAAGAATGACCGCGGAGATCAGGACGATCACCAGATCGATGACGATCCGGAACCATCGATGAATGTGGGGCGGCACGGCATTGAGGACCAGATCGACCGTCACGTGGCGTCCGATGCTGAGCACATAGGCCGCCCCCACCATGGTCAGGATCAACAGCCCGTATTCGACCGCTTCCAGCATCCAGTAAAAGCCGGTCATGCCCAAATTTCGCGTAAAAACCTCCCAGGCCACCCCGAGCGCCAGCAGTGCAATGATCACCCCGGGCACAATTGCGGTCAAGGCAAGCAGGCGATCAAACGCCGCATCCAGTTTCTTCATGAAACAGCCTCTTTTAGTCAGGGATAAAGGCGCTCCGGGGATGTCTGCCCCCGGAGCGCATTCAATTGACCGACAGGATCGGGCGTTATTTGCCGATCAGGGAGCGGAGCTTCTTCCCGACCACGGGATCACGTTTTTCAACGACATCCCATTGCGCGGTGTAGGCGAGGTCGAGGAACTTCTTGGAATCGGCGGCGGACAGAATGTTGCGCTTCATGCCCTTTGTCGTGACCAGTTCATTGCCGATCGCCCGATCCTTCCTGCCCAATTCCGCGGACAGTTCGTTCTCAAGGTAAAGGCCTGCCGTCGTCAGCACCCCTTGCTGGGCTGAATTCATGGTCTTCCATTTATTGAGGTTGATTCCGACGATGATGATCGGGTGATAGAAGCCGGGTTCGAGCCGGTACTTGGACACTTCATGCCAGCCCTGCGAAATCACCTCGGAATCCAGGTTGGCGAAGGCGTCGACCGCGCCGCGCTCCATGGCGGTGAAGATTTCGCGCCGAGGCATCTGCAGCGTCCGGGCGCCCAGCGCATCGAAGAACGCCTTGTAGGTGTTGGACGTGCGCAGTTTCATGCCCTTGAAGTCGGCCAGCGTCTTGATCGGCTTGTTGCTGTATATGTGGAACACGATATCGCCGCCATACATCGACAGCAGATGCATGTTTGCCTGCTTTGCGAACAGGTCCTTGAAGATGTCCCAGGCGCCGTTCGCGCGCATGACCTTTGACGTTTTGGTCGTGGGCGTGAACCCGGTCGCGAGCTTGACCAGATTGGCCATGTAAGCCGGCGGCGTGCCGGCGATGTCGAGCAGCCCGCTTTTTACGGCATTGCCCAATTGGCGCGACGGGATCGATTCATTGCCGACAATCTGGCCGATGCGGACCAGACCCTTGCCGTCGGCATTGACCTTGTCGGCGAATTGGTCGAACGCCTGACGGGTCAGTGACTTTTTGTTGCTGATGAAATAACCCGCCTTGAGGTTCATTTCGGCGGCGGTAACGGTCCCGGCGGCCACCATAAAGACGGCTCCCACCAAGCTGGCAGCTATAAATGTTCGTCTAGACATGCTTTCCTCCCTGTTTAACGACCTAAACGTTCGCTCATCCCAAATGGTTTGTCAAACCCGCAACTTTTTCTCGATTCCGGATTTTATGGAATTTTGTTTTTTGAAACATCAAATAGAGTCATTCTCGGGCCCGATGACTTGACATCAAAGACAGAGGAAAGCATTTCTTCCAATGTAGAAGCATGTTGAAGATTGACCGAAAAACCGGCTGGTCTTGCAAAGAATCCCCAATTCCGTCAGCATATCCATCGGATCCGCGACAAGGGAGACCACCCAGATGACCATCGACATGCATTCCCATTGGCGCCCGCCCGCGTTGATCGACGCTTTGCGCGCCCGCAAGACCCAGCCCTTGATAGAAGCCGGAGATGACGGCGTGGAAGTTCTGCGCAGCCGGCGGGGCGATATGCCCCTGAGCGAGGCATTTGATAATCTGGAAGATCGTCTCGCCGTGATGGACCGGCGCGGGATTTCCACCGCAGCACTGTCCCTGTTCGGCGGGCTTCAGTGGATCGAACGTTTGCCGGTCGAGGAATCTCTGCCGCTGGTGCGTCTGTATAATGACGAGGTCTCGGCGATGGCCCAGGCCCATCCCGGCCGGTTCGTCGGCTATGCGTCTCTTCCGCAGGCCGATATGGATGCGTCGGTGGCCGAGTTTGACCGCGCCATGCAATTGCCCGGCATTGTCGGCGCCATTCTGCCCGGCAACGCATTCATGAGCTACGAGGACACCGAGGCCTATCGCCCGTTGCTGGCGGCGGCGAACCGTCACAGCGCCTTGATTTTTATCCATTGGGGACCGCGCCCGGGCGACAAGTGGCCGCGGGTTGCCGGCGGCGCGGATAATTTCAGCCCCCGGCTCGGGACGCTGGATATGCAAGCCAGCCTGTCATCCAACATGATGACGTTGTGCTATACGGATATCCTCGACGATTATCCGAATTTGCGCATCCATATCCATAATCTGGGCGGCAATATTCCCTATGAGATAGGGCGTCTCGATCATCGCAATCTTCTGGACACGCCGGACGAACCGATGCCCTCGACCCGTTTCGTCAAGCCCAATCTGTTTGTCGACTGCAATTCCTTCGGCGCCCGCGCGATTGAGATGGGCGTTGCGGTCTATGGCGCGGAAAAAATCGTGTTCGGCACCGATGGGACGGATTTCGGCTGTGAATGGTCGGACCAGGAACTTGCCGCCGCCGATATCGGCGATAATGCGCGGCGCGCGATTCTGCACGATAACGCAGCCGCGCTGCTGGCGGATCTTGCGCCTATCGCGCCGTATCAGGTTGCCGCCGAATAGCTGATCTGGAATTCATCACCCCCGGGGCGGCAGCATGTCGCCCCATTTTTCCCGCACCCGGTCTTCCAGGTCGGTGCTGGTGCGGACCACTTCGGGGAAGCTGTCGCGCCGCCGGAACGGTTTGCAGGCGTCGACCACCACCCGTGAATTGCGCGGGTCTTCGTAGCTGTAGCTCATGGGATCCAGGTGGGTCGACCAGCAGCCGTTGAGAATGT
This sequence comes from uncultured Rhodospirillaceae bacterium, assembly GCA_937916005.1. Taxonomy (GTDB): domain Bacteria; phylum Pseudomonadota; class Alphaproteobacteria; order MPNO01; family MPNO01; genus CALGIA01. The sequence continues at coordinate 3,918 of CALGIA010000476.1, read as the reverse complement.
CGAGCCCGTCCTTGGGGTCGCAGCGTGTGCACATGGACCAGATCACGTCATTCATGTTGGCCGGGTCGATATCGTCGTCGACCACCACGACCCAGCGGTTGGCATAGGCCCCGGCATGGCATTGGGACGCGATCAGCCCGGCCTGCTTGGCATGGCCGCCATACATCTGCTTGATGGACACGGTCAGCCACATGCGGCTGCCGCCGGCCTCATGGGCCCAGACGCCCTTGACCTCGGGAATGCCCGCCGCCTCCAGCTGGTTCCATACCGCGCCGCATCTGTATGAACCGCGATAAAACGTGTCGTCATTGGGCGGCACCGCCGGGATCGCACCCATCAGGATCGGGTCATCGCGATGCATCAGGGTTTCGATGCGGATCGCCGGTTCCTTGTTGGCGCCGCCGGCGTAATATCCGGTCCATTCGCCGAACGGTCCTTCGTCGACCAGATCGTCGGGATGCAGAAAACCCTCGAAGGCGATTTCCGCATTGGCCGGCACCGGCAGATTGGTCACCGGCATATTAATGATCTCGACCCCTTCGCCGAGCAGCCCGCCGGCGCAATCATATTCATTCTTGCCATAGGGCATTTCCAGCCCGGCCATCATGAACAGCACCGGATGCATGCCGGCCACCACGGCCACGGGGCAGGGCTCGCCCCGTTCATGATATTTGCGCATGATCAGATTGCCGTGCTTGCCCTTGGACGTCATCAGCGAGGCCAGCTTGGGGCCGTGTGACTGAACCCGGTAGGCGCCGTAATTGATCCAGCCCGAATCCGGATCGCGCATCACCACCATGCAGGCGGTGCCGATGAAATATCCGCCGTCATCTTCATGCCATTTGGGCGTTGGGATGGTGGTGATGTCGATGTCGTCGCCCGAGCTGACATTGTCCAGCAGCGGCCCGCCATTGAGTTCAATCGGCGGGATCGACGGCTGGTTTTTCATGTAGTCGCGCCAGTAGCGGACCAGATCGACTTCCGAGGTCTCGATCGGCAGGCCAAGGGCGATATTGATGCGCGGCACGGAGGTCAGGATATTGGCCAGCACCCGGTGGTTTTTGCCGAAGCCGGGAATCTCGTCAAACAGCACCGCCGGGTTGGTCATCTTGCGCATATGGATGTCGACGATGGCGCCGATTTCCTCATCGCGCTCCGCGCCCGATACCCGTTGCAGCTGACCCGCCGCTTCCAGCTCCGCAATCCAGTCTCTGAGATCCTTGTTGGCCACTGTTCAGCACTCCCTCTATGTCTGGCCGCTAACCTAATTGGAAACCCCGTCGATCCCAATCCGAATTGTCCATTTTCTGGTCTTACCGGCTGGCTTCCTCGGCCTCGAACGGCTTTGCGATGAAAATCCATATCGCGAGAATGCCGATCATCCCGACCCCGATGAAGCCAACCGTATAAAATGCATATTCGAGACCGATCACTTCCGCCAGGGCGCCCATGCCCAACGGCACCAGCGCGCCGCCAAACCGGTTGAAGGAAATCCGCAGCGCCGCCATGCGTCCCTGCAAATGGAATCCCACGGCCTGGCTGCCGATGGTCATCATCAGCGGCAGGTTGAGGCCCTGGCCGAGGCCGCGCAAGGCGATGGCGACGATCAGCAATCCCAGCGTGTCCAGCATGGGCGTGATCGCGATGGAAACGATGGCGATGACGATGGTCCACATCAGGGGCCAGTGTTTCGAGAAGCGCCGGGTGAGCGGACCGATGGTCAGCGCCGACACGGCCGACGCGCCATTGCCGATGCCGATCAACAGCCCGATTGTCCCCGCGGAAAACCCGATATCCTTGAGCCAGATGCCGTAAAATGATGACTGCATTCCCGTGCCGGTCTGGCGCATGATTGTGGCCGCGATGACCATCGCGACAGCCGGCAGCAACAACAATCGGAACGCGGTCTTGTAGTCGGTCAGCTTGGGCATGATGTTCGAGGCGCGCCGCTTCGTGGATACGTCAATGGTGTCCGGCGCGTCCGGGTCGGCCGGCGCATGGGTCCGGTCATCGGGCAGTATGACCGACGCCGCGACACCGCAAACGATCCAGGCGCTCATGAACGCGAAGCCGCCAGCGGGGCCGTAAACCTCCCAGGAAAGCCCGGTCACGATGGGGCCGATGAAGCCGCCGAACCGGGCCGATGCGGTCATGCGGCCGGCGAAAACCGCGTGGCCTTTCAGCAAGCGCCCAACCAGCGCCTGGGTTCCGATCCAGTTGGTGCTTTCGGCGAAACCGGACACCATCTGCAGAAGGATCGCCACCCAGATGATCGGCAACAGGGGAAACAGCCCCATGGTCGCCGCGCCGATCAATCCCAGAGCAATGATCACCTGGCGCGGGCCATGGCGGTCCAGCATGGCGCCGCCATGGATCGACAGGGTCACGGTCAGGATCTGCCGGGCCGAAATGATCAACCCGATGATGAGCGGCGACGCGCCCAGCTCCAGCGCCCACAGGGGCATGATCACGGCCGCCATGGGCTGCAGGTTGCCGGTAAAGAAGGCAACGACATAAATCGGCAGCTGAAGCCGGAATGGAACATTGTCGCGTTCTGGGTCGCGTTCTGGGTCGCGTTCTGGGTCGCGCTCTGGGTCGGGTGCGGGGGCGGAATTGGGCATGTGTGCTGGCTGGGCCTTGATCAACGTTCCTTGGTATAACGCTGACGGGCCGCCTGAATCCAGCTTTACCCTTGAATGAGCCTTTCCGACGCGGGTAAAACTTGCGTCCACATGGCCGCTCGCTTAACAACAAGCGACCGCACAGAACCAATTCTGGAAGGACCCAGACAGTGACCGATGCCAATAATTCCAAAGGCCCGTTTCGGGCTGATCAGGTGGGCAGTCTGCTGCGCCCCGACGAACTCAAGGCGGCGCGGGAGCAGCGCCAGGCGGGTGAGATCACCGCCGAAGCGCTGCGTGAACTGGAAGACCGGCTGATCGCCGATGTTGTCCGCAAACAGGAAGACGTCGGGCTTCAGGCGATCACCGATGGGGATTTCCGGCGTGGGTCCTGGTCCGGCGATTTCCTGAACGGCATCGGCGGCGTGGAAATGCCCAAGGCCTCCCATGGCGATCGCAGCGCCGTGGGAGTGGGCGAGGTCATGCGCGACTGGCAACCCCCGGCGCCGCAAACCACGGCGAAACTCACCTGGCCCGAAAGCGGCATCCAGCACGCCGATTTTGAATTCCTCGCCAGCCAGACGACGCGTACGGCGAAAGTCTGCGTTCCGTCACCCAGCATGCTGCATTTTCGCGGCGGACGGGGCGCAATCGATGCGGAAATCTATCCCGACATGGATGAATTCTTTTCGGACGCGACCAGGATCTGGCGGTCTGAAATCGCTGATCTGGCGGCGCTTGGCTGCCGCTATGTCCAGCTCGACGATACCAATCTCGCCTATCTTTGCGATACGAAAATGCGCGCGCGCGCCGAGGCGATGGGTGAAAACCTGGCCACCCTGCCATCGACATATGCCAATCTGATCAATCAATCGATTGGCGCGCGTCCCGCCGACATGACGGCGACGGTTCATCTTTGCCGAGGCAACTCGGTCAGCCGGGGCATGGCGGAAGGCGGCTATGAGGCGGTCGCCGAGGTGATCTTCAATGAGATCGAAGTCGATGGATTTTTTCTCGAATATGATTCCGAACGGGCCGGTGATTTCCAGCCCCTGCGTTTCGTGCCGCCGGGCAAGCGCGTGGTGCTTGGTGTGGTGACCTCAAAATTCGGTGAGCTCGAACCCAAGGAAGACATCAGGCGCCGCATCGACGAGGCCGCGAAATTCGTTCCCCTCGACCAGCTCTGCCTCAGCGCGCAGTGCGGTTTCGCCAGCCATACCACCGGCAACGTGCTGTCCGAAGACCAGCAATGGGCCAAGCTGCGCATGATCGTCGAATTGGCCGACGAAATCTGGGG
>CALGIA010000475.1 GCA_937916005.1 uncultured Rhodospirillaceae bacterium | reverse complement strand
AGTTCAGTCATGTCATTCCCCGTGAGTAAAACTTGATTCCCAAGCCATCTTAGCGGGCCAAACCCTATTTGGCAGCTTCCTTATCGGCTTTGTAACGGTCATCGGCGTCGGAAACGCCTTTTTTGGCCGCATCCAGAAATTGTTCGTGGTGATCGCTGGCAAAATTGTAACTGTCGCGCCGTCCCGCGGAGTGATCGCGGAAATGGGGGATCACGTCGCGGGCGAACAGTTCGCGGCTGTGGGCGGCGGCGGCCCCATCGGCCCAGTCATGGGCCATCAGAAGCACAACGCCGAACCCGCCGGTTCCCGCCAGGGCGTCCTCGATGGCCTGGATCGCGTCATCGGGCGTGCCGATCACCGCGCGCCGTGTCTCGATCATGAAATCGACCGGGTTTTCCGTACCCCTGGGCACCGGACCGAACGCAAGCACATCCTGGGAATAGCCGAGCCATTTTTCGAAGCCATGGGAAATATCCGCCAACGCGTCTTCCCGGCTATCGCTAAGATGCATGAATATGGCGACCCGAAAATTTTCCCGGGACACTGTCTTGGCATGTTGAGCGGCGGACTCTTCGCAGATACCCCAGTTGCGGGCATAAGCCTCCAGCGCATCGCCGGAGACACCGCCTAGGGACAGCATGCCGATGCCGTACTTGCCGGCCGCCACGGCGCCGGCGGGCGATCGGATCGATGTCACGGCCATTTCCATGTGGGGCTTTGTGTAGTTGCCAAGCTGGAGCCGCGCCTCGCGCAGATTGAACCAGTCGGTGCGGGCGGTGATCCGTTCGCCGTCCATCAGACGCATGATGACATCAAGAGATTCGTCCATCATGCGCCGCGTGTCGCGCGGCTCGATCCCGAACTGATGGGCGTCCGATGGCAGCGCGCCGGGCCCGACGCCGAACAATGCGCGGCCCCTTGTCATATGATCAAGCTGGACCATGGTGTCGGCGACCACGAACGGGTTGTGATAGGGCAGGGACTTGACCCCGGCCCCGAGCCTGATGTGACGGGTTCGTTCGGCGGCCGCCGCAATCATCAGTTCCGGCGCGGCGATGGTCTCGAACCCGCCCGAATGATGTTCGCCGAACCAGGCTTCGTCGAACCCCAGCGCTTCCACTTCCGAGATCAGATCCAGATCGCGATCGAACAACGCCGCCGGGTTTTCTTCCAGCGCATGGAACGGGGCGAGAAACACGCCGAAGCGCAGCATTTCATGGGTCAAGATGAACTCCTTTGGCCGATATCCAGGCCGTTATCCAGATAGTCGGCGATAATGGGGTTTACCAGCTGGGGATGACTCATGGGCGCCATATGGCCGCCTTCCGGCAGCTCCATATATTTCCATGCGGGACACGCTTCGCGCATCAATTCGACGATTTCGACGATTGGCCGGGTGGTGTTGCGCGCGCTGACAACCAATGTCTGTTCGGGCAGCGCATCGCGCCAGTCGTCGAGCGTGATGTCGCTATCCAGGACCGCTTCCCATTCGAAATAATTGTTTCGCAGATTTTGGATAAAACTGGCGCGGAGGTTATCGTGCAGGGAGGCCCAATAGCCCGGGCGCGACCAGTAATCGCCGAAGTTTTCGGCGGCTTCTTCCCACCGTCCCGCATCGCCTTTGTATCTTACATCGTCGCTTACCGCTTTTATTTCGGCATAGGCTGCATCGCGTCCGTGGTCGCGCAGCAGGTAAAATGGATTGGGCTCCAGCAGGATCAGCTTTTCGACCCGGTCGCCCAGTTGTTTGGCAAGCATCATGGCCACTGCGCCGCCGAGGGAATGGCCAACCAGATGAATTTTTTGGCCTCCACCGGGGAGCGCCGGCATGATGGCGCGAACATGGTCGTTCAGCGTTTGGGGCCGGGGTTCCGCCCAGGCCGGGGTCCCGCCATACCCCATCATATTGACCGCGACCAGGTGATAGCGGTCTTCCAGATCGGTCATCAATAAACGCCACTGCCGAGCGCCGGACGTGGATGCATGGATCAGCACCACGACGGGGCCGGCGCCGGTTTCCATATAATCCACAGTGGCGGTTTCGGACGACATGGGGTCACGAGCCTAGAAAATGGAACCGGTAATTATCGCCCGAGAGCTTGATGCGCCCGGCCGTGGCGCCGGGAAAATGCGCGGGCACGATGATGGTGTCCGTACCGGCGGCGGATTCGAGCACCGAGCGCCGGGATTTCGCGGACGCGTCGGTATCGTAACAAAAGCAGCTCGACCAGTCGGGTTCGATGCATTGCAGCGCGTGGTGCATCAGATCGCCGGTGAAGATGCCATTTTTACCGGCTGATTTCACATTGACGCAGACATGTCCGGGCGAATGACCGGGCGTCGGCGTCAGCCAAAGGCTGTCGTCCAGGGCGTAATCGTCATCGACGAGCAGCGCCTGTCCCGCCTCGACAATCGGCAGGCAGGAATCGGACCAGACATCGCCGGGCGGATTTGAGCCTTTGACGGTTTCGGCCTCCCAGTAGTCATATTCCCGCTTGCTGAAGATGTATTTGGCATTGGGGAAGGTGGGAACCCACTTGCCGTTCAGCAGCCGCGTGTTCCAGCCGCAATGGTCAATATGCAAATGGGTGCAGAACACATAATCGATATCCTCGAACCGCAAGCCTTCCGCGGCGAAGCCATCAAGCCAGGGCTGTTTGGGATAATCCAGTTTGGCCCCGCGATTGGGTTTGTCCTCACCCACGCAGGTGTCGATCAGAATGGTGTGCTTGTTGGTGCGCACCACGAAGGTCTGATAGGTGGTGAACAGAAGGTCAAGTACCGCGTCATATAGATAGTGTTCCAGCCCAAGCAGGTGTTCGCGCGCGCGCGTCGGGTCGGCGGTGGGGAACATGTCGGTCGGTTTACGCCACGGCCCCTGGCGCTCGATGATGCTGGATACGGTTACATCGCCGATCGTGAATGGATTCATGTTTGTCCCTCTGGTTGAGGTGAGGCTATCAAATGTGACCGCCCGCGCAAAGCGGGTATGGACTAGCCGCGGCGGTTATCGCTCGTTATAGTTCGGTCCATAGACGTGGCAAACGCGCGAAGGGAAACGGGGGGTAAAGTGCGGCCGGATCATTGGTCCATCCAGATTCCATCCAATATTCTCGCCTATATCGGGGGCATATTTATTGTTCTTTTGATGGTTCAGGTCGTGCTGGATGTAGCCGGGCGTGAAATTTTCGGCCTGCCGATTGACGGCACCCTGGAAATTGTTTCCTTCTACTACATGGTTGGCGTGACTTTTCTGCCGCTTGCTTATGTGAGCCATGGGGAAGGCCACATCATGGTCGAAATGTTTACCCGTAAATTGAGCCGTCCCCGACTAGCCGGGCTTGAGGCCGTTATCGGTATCCTGTGTTTTGCTCTCGTGGTGGTGTTGGTGATCCAGAGCTGGGACGCAGCACTTCATAGCTACGAAACCGTGGAAATGTGGGAAACTTCCGATGATCTCATCACCATCTGGCCGAGCCGTTTCGTGCTCCCGATCGGCACGTTCATGATGGGCGTCTACATGGTTTACCGCATCGTCGACGACATCCTTATCGCGCTCGGAAAGCGCGATGGGGGCAAGATGCAATAATCAGCCGCCCGGACAAATTGTTCGTGAGCAGGTTCGCATAAACGGGAGGCGTCACTGACCGAAATTCAAATTGCGTTTACGGGGCTCGGCGTATTGCTGTTCCTGATCGCCATGCGCATGCCGGTCGGTTTTGCGTTGATGCTGGTCTCCATGGTCGGCATCGCCCAGCTTAAAAGCTGGGAAATCGCCATCGGCATGTTGAAGACCGAACCCTTCGACTTTGCCGCCCATTGGTCATTTTCCGCGATCCCGATGTTCCTTCTGATGGGGGCGGTGGCGCATCATTCGGGAATCAGTACCGCATTGTTTACAGCCGCGCGGCTTTGGCTTGGTTTCTTGCCGGGCGGCCTCGCCGTGGCGGCCAATTTCGCCTGTGCCGGGTTTGCGGCGGCTTCCGGGTCCAGTACCGCGACCGCCGCCGCCATGGGACGCATCAGCGTGCCCGAGATGACCAAGGCGGGCTATGACCCGGGATTGTCCACCGGCACCGTGGCCAGCGCCGGCACGCTGGGGGCGATGATTCCGCCATCAATCGCTTTCGTGCTGTATGGAATTTTTGCCGAGGTTTCCATTAGCAAGCTGTTCATTGCCGGGATTCTGCCCGGTCTCATGACCGCTTTGATTTATGCCGCCATGATTATGATCCGCTGCAAGATCAACCCCAAGCTGGGACCTCCCAACACGGAATATATTTCCTGGGCCGAGAAACTGGATGCCCTGCGCGAGGTCAGGCCATTGCTTGTCTTGATCCTGACCATCATTGGCGGGCTTTATTCAGGGTTGGTAACGCCGACGGAAGCCGGCGCCTTCGGGGCATTTGTATCATTCGCCGTCGCCATATTTCAGCGCCGTATGAACTGGAATATCTTCAAGGAAAGTGTTTTCGAGGCCCTGGGCGGAACAGCGCGGATATTCTGGGTCGCCATCGGCGCGGTGTTGCTGACTCGTTTTCTGGCGATGACCGGCGCCGAGGGATATCTCAAGGAAGTTGTCGGCAGCTGGGCCGCCGATCCCATGCTGCTGGTGCTTGCCTCGTCGCTGATCTACATCATACTCGGCATGTTTCTCGACCCGCTGGGGCTGTTGCTGCTGACCCTGCCGCTGCTTTTGCCGATGTTCGAATCCCTGGGGCTCGATCTCATCTGGTTCGGCGTGCTGGTGGTGAAATACATCGAAATCGGCCTGCTGACGCCGCCGGTCGGGCTTAATGTCTATGTCATAAAAAGCGTTGTTGGGCCCGATATATCCCTTGAAACCATCTTCAAGGGCGTGGCCTGGTTCCTGGTTTGCGAAGTCATCGTGGTGTTGCTGCTGGTCGCCTTCCCCAGCATATCCCTGTACCTGCCCAGCTTGATGAAGTAACGTTATTTCGCAATGATGGCCAAAAACGAACAATGATTGCCGATAAAACCACAAAGGGGAGAAAACAAATGAGTAAACGTTTCGCGATCCTCGGCCTTGTGGCCGCAAGTTTGATTTGGTCGGCGGGGCCCGCCGCCGCCGAGTCAAAGACCTATACCTATGGGCAATGGCTTCCGCCCAAACATAACGTCAATATTTACGGCCTCGCGCCGATGATCAAGGAACTCGGCACCGAGGTGCCGTGGAAACTGGTCACCGGCGGTCAGCTGTTCAGCGCAAAGTCCACCTTGAAAAGCGTCGGCAACCGCACCGCCGAAGCCGGACTGGTTGTCCCGTCCTATGCACGGACCAGCCTGAAGCACGCCTATATCATCGCCGACATGCTGATGCTGGGCGAAAATGAACTGGTCATGAACGCTGCCGCGCTCGATACCTATTTTTTCGATTGTCCGGAATGTATGAACGATTACAAGCGCAACGGTTCCATCTATATCGCCGGTTATGGCGTAGGTGGCTATTCCCTGCTGTGCCGCCAGGATGTCCGGAAGCTTTCGGATGCAAAAGGACTTAAAATGCGCACCACCGGGGCGCTCGGCCGTTGGGCCCGCGCGATCGGCGGAACGCCGATCAGCATGACCATGGGTGACGTGCCCGAAGCCATCAAACGCGGCCAGATCGATTGCATCGTCGGGCCGGTCGCCTGGTTGAAATCCTATCCCATCGCCGACAGCATCAAATCGATCCTGAATTTCAATTTTGGATCCTATTCGGGACTTGGTCTCATGATCATGAACCGCAAGGCGTGGGACGAATATAGCGATTCCCAGAAACGCCGCTTGTGGTCAGTGCTGCCCGCCACTACCGCGCGCGCCATGATCGACGGCTATGTAGGTGATGATTTGCGCTCCCGGGCCCTGGCCAAGAAGATGGGCATCCCGGTTTCGCCCGCCGACCCGGCCATTATCGCGGCCTGGAAAACGCACAAGAAAAGCGAAGTGGCGACGGTCATCAGGAACGCCAAGAAGCTCAAGGTCAAAAACCCCGAGAAGATCGTCAATGCGATGCTCAGGAACATCGACAAATGGACCAAGATCATTGCCGATTCCGGTCTGAACAACATTATCGCGGCGGCGGGGCCCGCCAAGGGCCAGCTTGCCGGGGCGACGGCGGCCTACACCAAGCTTATCCAGGATAATATCTATTCGAAAATCGACCCCACCAAGCTCTAGGGGCTCAGTCAAGACTGGAAAAGGCGGGCGCCGCTGTCAAATTTGGGCCCGTCTTTTTCATATCCGCTATCGGCCATATTCCCGCAGCACGTGGCGGGCCAGTGACATCTTGAGGATTTCTTCCGGCCCTTCCGTGATGATGAACGACCTGGCGTCGCGCCAGAATTTTTCAATGGGAAGGTCTGTTGTCAGCCCGATTCCGCCATGAATCTGCATGCAACGGTCTGCGGCCTCGAAACCCTTCCGGTCACCGAGATATTTGCACATATATGAGTCCCAGCGGATGTCTTTGCCGGCGTCGTACCGGGCCGCCGTCTGGTAAAGCATGGGACGCAGCATGCTTATGTCCGCATAGGTATCGACCAACATCCATTGCACCGACTGCCGGTCGGCAAGCTTGGCGCCGAATGTCTCGCGCTGATTGGCATAGCTGGCCCCCAGTTCCAGGCACCGTTCCATGGTGCCGAGACCGATTGCGCCGTGGCGCATCCGCCCGCTGGTGATCCAGGCCTGGGCCATGCGAAACCCGTCGCCTTCCTGTCCCACGATGTTTCCGACCGGCACGCGCACATCGGTGAACGATACTTCGCACGGGCGGTCATCCATCATTGTTTCCTGCCGCCGCAGGATTTCGATGCCCGGTGTATCGCCATCCACCAGGATGCATGAAATGCCGCCGCGCGCGCCTTTTTCCCGATCCGTGACACAGATGACCTGAAAGAAATCGGCAGTGTCCGCCCCGGTAATAAAACGCTTCATGCCGTTGATGACATAGTCATCGCCTTCACGGACGGCGGTGGTGCGCATGCTGGCCGGATCGCCGCCGGCGTCGGGTTCGGTCTGGGCGAAGGCGGCGGTCTGTTCGCCGCGGATCACCGGCCAGAGATATTTGTCTTTCTGGTCGTCGCGCAGAAACGCCACCAGGATCGGGCTCACGTCATGGCCGAAGATCCAGGGTTTGCGGCGCGGAAAGGCGATGGTGCGGCCGGTTTCCTCCCAGACCAGAACACGCGGTAACAGCCCGAGCCCCATGCCGCCATATTCCTCGGGCACGTCGATCA
>CALGIA010000474.1 GCA_937916005.1 uncultured Rhodospirillaceae bacterium | reverse complement strand
TGCCGGGCATGAAATCGCGCCGCTGGGGCCGTATCATCAACGTGCTGAATATCGGGGCCAAGGCGCCCCGCGCGATCGGTGCGCCGACCGCCGTGGCCCGCGCCGCCGGGCTGGCCCTGACCAAGGTGCTGGCCGGCGACGGCGCGCCCCATAACGTGCTGGTCAATGCGCTGATGGTCGGGCTCATCAAATCGGGCCAATGGGAACGGGCTTACGCGAACAAGCAGCCGGACCAGCCCTACGAGGAGTTCCTGCAGGGCATGGTGGACAATCTGGGCATCCCCATGGGCCGCATCGGCGAGACCGAGGAGTTCGCCAATATCGCCTGCTTCCTGGCGTCCGATGCCGCCGGCTACATTACCGGCACATCCATCAACGTCGATGGCGGCAGATCGCCGGTGGTGTAAGAAACATCTATTCCGCCAACACCAGATGCTCGAGGGCAAAGACGTGGTCGTCATGGGCGTTCATATGACGCAGCGCCTCGGCCAGGCGTGTGACATATTCCACGTTATGGCCGCTCGGGCCCCATGACCGGCGCACCTGGGCGGCGATGTGATCCAGCGTCGCGGGCCCGAGATAGTTGGGATTGCCCTCGGTGGCGATATAGACAAGCGCCTCTGGGGCCCCGGGGTCTTCGACGGTCGAGCCATCATATGTCAGCGTCAGGGATATGAGGGAATAGCCGCCCTTTTCCCGGTGATCGAGGGTCGCCATGACATCTTCATAGACCGCGCCTTCCACCCGATAGGCCATGCCGTGACAAAGGGCGCCGGCGGATTTGATCAGCGTGACCACCCGTCCGGGCGCGCCCGGAACGCCGCGATGGTCGGTCGACCCTTGCCAGAAGCGCCGTTCCCAGCCCTTAATTGCGGCCACGCGCTTTTCGATAAAGGGAAAATCGGGTCGCCACACCAGCGATCCGTATCCGAAAATCCATGCCCCGCCCGCCTTGTCGCCGGAATTTTCCGTTATATCCACGAATCCCTCGAAACCGGTCTGCTTCCTGTGCGATATTAGATCATTCGCCACTTTACTGTAACAAGCCAACCTCAATATTCGGCAGGTGCGTATGACGACCGACCAACCTTGTATCGACCTGGAATTATCGGGCGGCATTGCGACCGTGGTGATCAATAATCCCCGGCGGCGAAACTGTTTCACGCCCGAAATGTTCGACCAGCTGTTTGAGGCGGCACAGAAAATCGCCGGCGACGAGACCCTTCGCGTCGCCGTGTTGCGGGGTGCGGGAGACAAGGCGTTTTCCGCCGGAATGGATATCGATTCCATGTCCGTAACCGACGCATATCTGGACAATTTTCGATCCGGCGAGAAACGCATGAACCGGGCGACGGAAGCCGTCGCCGCGTTGGAAGTTCCGGTAATCGCGGGACTCAGGGGCGCCTGCATGGGGGGTGGGGTTCAAGTGGCGGTGGCGGCCGATTTCCGCCTCGCCGCCGATGATCTGAACTTCGCCGTTCCCGCGATCACGCTGGGCGTGATGTACCCGTTGCCGCCCATCGAACAGCTGGTTCGCATGGCGGGACCGGCCGCGGTCAAAAAGCTGATGATTGAAGGCGGGACATTCGATGCAGCAAACGCGCTGGCGCTGGGATTCGTCGAAGAAGTCACGCCCGCCGCTTCATTCGACCGGCGGCTGAACGAAATGGCCGCAACCATCGCCGGGCACCCGACAATTGTGGCGCAGTCCTATAAAAAAATCATCGACAACATCGCGGACGGAGAAAATGCGGCCAACGAACCGATCCGCCAGGCCGTCGAAAAATCGGGTGTTCTGGCCGAGATGATCGGGCCGGTGGCGAAAGCGCGAAAAGCGGCCCGCGCCAACCGCGAAGGCCACAAATAACCGCACGATTATTTCCGCAGGCTCGGATCCAGCAGGCTTGTATCCTGGCCCGGCGGCGCGCTGTCGATGGCGTCTTCCAGGGACATCTCCTCGACCCAGTCTTCCGGCGGGCGGGCGCGTCCATCGCTGCCGATCTGATCGATCCCCCAATAGATTTCCAGCATGTGATTGTCGGGATCCCGGAATTCCACGGCAATCTGCGCCCCGGCCCGGCGTCTTCCGTCGAATTCAATCTTGACGTTATGCTGTTTCAGATGGGCGCGGGCGCGCAACACCTCGTCCAGGGTCGCGACCTCAAACGCCATGTGATGCAGTTCCGTATTATCGGACTCCTCCGTCGCGCCGCCGACCAACGCCACCCCGTGGTGATCCGTATTGAAGCGCATGAAGACCATGCGGCCCGGGATCATGGTATCGGGATAGGCATCCGATACGCGGAACCCCATGACTTCCGTATAGAATTTCACCGAGCGCTCCAGATCACGCACTTTCAGCACCGCATGGCCAAGCTTGGTGATATTGAACGGCATGCCCGTAGGCGTCTTGGTCGCCTTCAACGCGACCACATCCGGGGTATTCAATCCGGCGATATCGATAACGCCTCTCGGCATGGCAACTCTCCTTCTCCGGCGTCCAGTGGATCGGGTCCATCGTATCAGCTATAGTCGGGCGGAGCGACAAACAAGTCATAAACCAATAAGAATACGGAGCCACGTTCATGGATTTTGGAGTCCAGTTTTTCCCTTCGGTCGGACCGGAAACGACCCCGGCGGCGCAGTATTTCGATGAATGTCTGAAGCTGTGCGGCCTCATGGACGAATATCGATACAGCCATGTGCGCACAGTCGAGCATTATTTCCTGCCCTATGGCGGCTACAGCCCCAACCCCATGGTTTTTTTGACCGCCGCATCCCAGCGCACCAAAAATGCGCGGGTGATTACCGGCGCGGTGCTGCCGATTTTCAACAATCCGCTGAAATTAGCCGGCGAAGCGGGAATGCTGGACGCCATATCGAACGGCAGGCTGGAACTCGGCATGGCGCGCGCGTTCCTGCCCCATGAATTCAAGGCCTTTGGCATCAGCGTTGACGAAAGCATCGAACGGTTCGATGAAGGCAGCGAACAAATCCGCCGCCTGCTGGAGGAAGAAAATGTTTCCAGCGATGGGAAATTCCACAGTTTCAAGAACGTCACTTCCCTGCCCCGCCCCACCCAACAGCCGCGCCCACCGATCTGGACGGCGACCACGACGACCCCGGCATCCTTCGAAAAAGCCGGCCGTATGGGATATGGGGTCATGGCGATCCCCCTGGTGCGGGCCCGGTTGAGTGAACTGATAAAGATTTACCGCGACGCCTGGCGCGCCGCCGGTCATCCGGGCAATGGGCGCGTGATGCTGGCGTTCCACATGTTCTGCCATGAAGACGAAGAAGAAGCCGCGAATATCTGCCGCGACCCGCTCAACCGGTATCTCGGCGCCATCGTCGACGCGGCGAGCGCCTGGCAAGACGGCATGTCGACCAAGGATTATCCGGGATACGACAAAATGGTCGAGCAGCTTGCCAAGGAAACATTCGAAACCCAGACCGAATCCGGCGCGGCCTGGATCGGCGCGCCGGAAAAGCTGATCGACCAGATCACCGAGTTCCACGACTCCATCGGCGGTTTCGAAATTGCGTCCATGCAGGTCAATTTCGGCACCGTTCCCGCCGACGCCGCGGAAAAATCCATGCGCCTGTTCGGCGAAAAGGTCATTCCGCGCCTGTCCGACCTATGATGCGCGTGATAGGCGGTGTTTATCCGTCGATGTAATCCTCGAGCCGGATCCGGTCCCAGGTTTCCTTGTGGGGCCGGATTCGCGTCGCAAACGGAAGGGTCGCGGGCCGTGTCGCGTCGATGATCATTTTGCTGTTCATGGGGCCCTTTTCGGTGCGCACTTCGCCATAGGCCGACGGGTTGAGGTGTGAGCCGACGGCGCTGGGGATTATGGCCAACCCGGTATCGGCCTCAAAATGGGTCGCTACCGCCCACCAGACCTCTTCCTCGTTATAGATATCGATGTCGTCATTGACCACGACCGCGATCTTGATCTCGGACGTCGCCGCGATGGCGGCCAGACCGGCCGACATGCCTTCGCCGGGGAACCCCTTCTTGATCTGGATGAACGCCGTAAAAGTATAGACCCCCGATGCCGGCAGATGGACTGCGGTCACCGACGGCACCAGCTGTTTCACACTGTCGAACACGACGCTTTCAAAGGTCAGCACGCCGGCCAGATTATGTTCCGGATGGGCCGGATCGAGATCATGATAGATCGCATCGGACCGCATGGTGATCGCGGTGATC
>CALGIA010000473.1 GCA_937916005.1 uncultured Rhodospirillaceae bacterium | reverse complement strand
CCGCGCTTGCTGGATGCCGATACGGAAGAAAGTTTCCAGCAACGCTTCATGGATGAACACTGGACCGATTACCTGCCGATCATCCTGCCCACCGAGGAACGGGTGGCCCGCATGCTGGAAGGCACCAGCCACGCGCCCCATGAAATCGTCGGGCGGCTGAACCCGACCGAATTCCGCGAATATTGGGAATTCGACGTGGAAAAAATCGCCGTGAATGCGGTGATGGCCGGCGCCAGGCCTGAATATCTCCCGGTGATCCTGGCCATGGCGGCCAGCGGGTTGAGCGCGCGCGGCAGCAGCACCACATCGTTCTGCTCGCTGGCGGTGATCAACGGCCCGATCCGGGATGAAATCGGCATGAATTACGGCATCGGCGCCATGGGTCCCTATAACCATGCCAACATGACCATCGGCCGCGCCTGGGGCCTGTTGTCGCAAAATCTTCAGGGCGGCTCGACGCCGGGCGATACCTATATGGGCTCGCTGGGCAACTGGTACAGCATCGGCGCCGCGTTTCCCGAAAACGAAGACCGCAGCCCGTGGGAACCGCTTCACACCCGTTTCGGCTTCAAGCGCTCCGACAGCGCGGTGACCACCTTCCGGGGCGGGCGCTATACCCAGGCCGGGTTCGGCCCGCGCGACAGTTGGGAACAAAAATTCCGCCGGGTCTTTGCGGCCTGTGCGGCGCGGCAATCGCCGCTAATCGTGATGGACCCCATCGTGGCCAACCTGTTCGTGGAAAAGGGCTTCACCAGCAAGGAAAAGCTGATCGACTGGTGCGCTGAAAATGCCCGCCTGCCGGCCAATGAATATTGGGACGACCAATGGGTCCAGACGTTGCTGCACCCGCTGGCGGTCGCCGGCGTGGAACCCTACGCCACCAATCTCAAGGCCGCGCCCGACGAGATGCTCAAGCTGTTCACGCCTGAGGAAATCAACATCGTGGTCACCGGCGGCGAAACCCAGGGCGCCTGGAAAATCTACGAAGGCAAGCGGCTCGGCGACTCCACGGTCTCCATCGACCATTGGCGGTGACACGGGGACACGCTGCGCATGGCGATCCGGTTCGATGATATCGGCAACAGGCTGAAGGCGTTCCGGCTCGGCTCGGGGCTCAGCGCCGATGAGATCGCGTCCCGGCTCGGCATTTCACGCACCGCCTTGTACCGGTTCGAGAAGGGCGAGGTCGCGAAGATCGAAACCCTGGAAAGCCTGTCCGATCTGCTCGACGTGTCGGTGCCGACGCTGCTCGGCGTTGGGGTCGAATATATTTCATCCGCCGTGGCGTTTTTTGAACGGCTGCGCCAGATCGAGGAATCCGTGCAGCATATCGTGGTGCTGGCCGGGTCGATCTCCTTCCTGCTGACCTCCGATGATTATCAGCAAACCCTGGAACAGGTGCTGATGGAAAGCGTTCCCGATGACGGCAAGGAACTCGTCGTGAAAATCATGAAGATCCTGGCCGAGCGCAAGGAAACCTGTCGCCGGCGCAATCCCGGTATCCTGAATTTGATATCGGGCGCCGAGATCGACCGGATGCTGCGCAACGGGCTGGTGGGAAGGCCTGACCTGAGCGATGAGACGCGGCGCGCCCGGCGCGGCTGCGCCCGGGCCGAGGCCGAACATCTCTGCGGGATCATGGAACGGGAACAGATCGGCGTGCAGATCGGCATCATCCCGGGTACGCTGCCCCACAACAGCTTTCAGATTTTCCGTCAGCCGGACCGCAAAATCCTTGCGCTCAGCCCCTATCGCCTGGGCGAACAGCCCAATGTGCTCGGCGGCATCGCCATGATCACGTCGGCCCCCGAAGCGCTCAATCTGCATGAACGCACGGTGGAAGATTTATGGCGGCGGGCGCTGAAAGGCCCGGCCGGCGCGGAACATCTGCGCGGCCTGATCGCCAATGCCGGGGAAGGGGCGGCGTGACCCGGGATGTCCGGCCCAGCGATAACCGGATCGCCGATGCGGTCGAACTCCATCACACCGGAAATCTGGATGAGGCCGAAGCCGCCTACCGGGGCATTCTCGCGGACGCCCCCGATAATCCCGGCGTGCTCCATAACCTCGGCATAATCGCGGCCCAGTCCGACCGGCGACAGGAGGCCATCGCCTTGTTCGACCGCGCTATCCTGGTTGACCCCGGTTACGTGTCGGCCCATTTCAACCGGGCCAATGCGCTGCGGCAAGAGGGCAGGGTGGATGACGCCATCGAGTCCTACCGCCGGGCGGCGGCGCTGGAGCCGGACCATTATGCGGCGCACCGGGCGCTCGGATTTCTGTTTCTGGCGCGGGGAAAGCGTGATCGCGCGCTGGATCATTTCGCGCGCACGATGGATCTTCGGCGCGGCGAGGACCGGACCGGGCTGGCGGGTACTTCACTGAGTCAGACAACCCGCGCCAAGCTGACCCATGATTCGGAGCAGCTGCGCCACATGGCGAAATCATCGCCGGGCCGCAACCGGCAGAGCCTTGAGATGCGCGCCCGGGTTTATGCAGATGTCGCCACCGGGATCGGCGCCTCCGTCGGCGATCATGAGGCGGTGGCGCTGAGCGACGATCAGCTCGACCGGCTGGGGGATGGTTACAACACGCCGTTTTGTCCGAACGACGCGCCCGAACTGTCCGGCCCGGCGATCACTCGGGCGCTGGATGTCGCCGGCATCACGGCGGCTTATGCCGAACCGCCCGGCGCGGTCTGGTTCGATGATCTGCTGACCCCGGACGCGCTGGCCGCCCTGCGGAAATTTCTGCTGACCAACATGATCTGGTTTGATTTCACCCATATTCCCGGTTTTCTCGCGTCCTATCTGGAAGACGGGCTGGCCTGCCCGCTGATGCTGCAGATCGCCGACGAACTGCGGGCCGCCTTTCCCCACATTCTCGGCGATCACGCCCTGTCCCAGGCCTGGGCTTTCAAGGGGATTGCCGGCGATCTTCCCATCGATCTCCATGCGGACGATGCGGTGGTCAGCGTCAATTTCTGGATGACGCCCGACGCGTCCAACCTGGACCCGGACCATGGCGGACTCCTGGTCTGCAAAACACCGCCGCCGGGCGATTGGCGGATGCGGGATTATCAATCGGATACGGTGCGGATACGGCAGTTTTTCCATGAACACGCCGATGACCGCCTGGTCGTGCCCTATCACGAAAACCGCGCGCTTTTATTCGATTCCCGCCTGTTCCACGGGTCGGATGCGCCCCGTTTCCGGCCGGAATACGAACATCACCGGATCAATATCACCTTGCTGTTTGGCGACCGGGAAGACGGCTAAATTGTAATATTTTTGGAACAAATATTTATTTATGCACAAATCAGGGCTATAAACGTCCCGCCCCGATGCCCCGTTCTAATGACAGCCGAAAGGCGAGTGATTCCATGACCGACTTTGTTTCCGCGTCCAAATATGCCGCGTCCCCCGACCGGGTCGGTGAACCCGACCGTCATCCCGACCGTCCGGCGGGTGAGTTCATTTGCAATGTGCTGTCCAATGAATGGGTCAATGGGGAATATAAATTGCTGGCGCTGGAAACCCCGCCCCGCGCGCTGAATGCCCGGGCCGGGCAGTTCTTCCACCTGCTGTGCCCGACGCCCGACGGGGCCGAAGTCTGGATGCGCCGCCCCATGAGCGTCTACCGAATTGACAAGGATGCCGGCCATTTGCAGTTTCTCTATAAATGCGAAGGCCGCGGCACCCAGGGCATGGCGCTGCTGGAGCCGGGCGACGAATTCAATATCGCCGGTCCGTTCGGCATCGGGTTTCATCTCGATCCGGCATGGAAAAATATCGTCGTGCTCGGGCGCGGCGTCGGGCTCGCCACCCTGGCGCCCCTGGCGCAGATGGCCGCCGAAAACGGCGTGCATGTCACCGCCATATTGAGCGCGCGCAGCGCCGAGCTGGTGATGTCCCGCGACATGTTCGATGAGCTCGGCGCGGACGTTATCGCGGTCAACGACACGGATCATTCCAGCGATGTCGACAATGTGGAGGCGATCCTGGAAAAGCTGATCGCCGACGGCAGGGCGGATGCGTTTTTCACCTGCGGCTCCAACCGTCTGCTGGATCTGATGAAGCGTCTCGGCAAGGCCCACGGCGTGCCCGGCCAGGTGGCCATGGAACAGATCATGGCCTGCGGCCTGGGCGCCTGCTACATCTGCGTGCGCACGTTCGAGGTCAATGGCGAGAAAATCCTGCGGCGCGTCTGCCGCGAGGGGCCCGTGTTCGATATTCAGGAGACAGTGGGATGGTAGATCTTTCCGTAAAAATCGGCGATGTGGAGATGGCCAATCCGGTCACGCCGGCGTCGGGCGCGTTTTCCTGGGAATATGCCGATGTCATCGACCTCAACCGGCTCGGCGGGCTGGTCGCCAAGACCATCTGCAAGGAGCCCCGGCTCGGCAACCCGACGCCGCGCATGGCCGAAACCGAGGCCGGGATCATCCAGTCCATTGGTCTGCCGGGCAAGGGCATCGAATATTTCATCGATCACATCGTGCCCGAATACAAGAAATTCACCCCGCCGCTGATTGTCAGCGTGTCATCGGAATCCACCGAGGAATTCGCCGAGCTGGCCCGCGATCTGTCGATTCCCGGGGTCGATGTCATCGAATGCAACATCTCGTGCCCGACACGCAACACCACCGGCGGCAATTTCGCCATGCAGAGCGAACACACCAAGGAAGTGGTGTCCGCGATCCGGGCCGCCACCGACAAGCCGCTCTGGGCCAAGCTGTCGCCCAATGCGGGCGATATCGTGTCCATCGCCATGGCGGCGGAAGAAGCCGGGGCCGATTGCCTGGTGATTGCCAATACTTTCCTCTCGCTGAAAATCCGCACCGATAATTTCCGGCCCGCGCTGGGCAACAAGTTCGGCGGGCTGGTCTCGCCGGCGCTGAAACCCATCGTGCTGCGCATGGTCTATCAGGTCGCCAAGCAGGTCAGCATTCCGGTCATCGGCATCGGCGGCGTGACCAAGGCCGAGGACGTGGTGGAATACATGCTGGCCGGCGCATCCGCCGTCGGCATCGGCTATGCCGGGTTCCGTAATCCGACCGCCCTGACCGCCATCATCGACGATCTGGAAGCCTGGTGCGACGACCGGGGCATCAAGAAAGTCACCGAGCTGATCGGCGCCATCAAGGACGACGACATGGAAATGGATACCCTGACGGCGGCGTCGTCGGGGGTCTAATCGAAATCGTCGCCGGGTACGGTGCCCTTGGGCAGGGCGGCGATGTGATCATGTATGGCGCCCGGCCGGGTGAACCAGATCCGGTCGGAATCCGGATGGTTCACCATATGGGTCAGGATATCCCGTAGACCCGCCAGCCGGTAGGGCTGGCCGACCACGAAGGTGTGCAGCGCCAGGCTGAACACCAGCGGCTGTTTTTGCGATTGGCGCATCTGTTCGTCGAAGTGACCGGTGACCATTTCGGTGAAATCGGCGGCCGTGTGACGGCGTGTCAGCTGGGCCGGCGAATCGTTGATTTCGATGTGATAGGGAATGGCGAGCAGCTTGCCCGCCCGGGTCCGCATCCAGACCGGCTGGTCATCATGGGACCAGTCCATGATGAACCGGTAGCCGTTTTCCTTCAGCAGGTCGGGGGTAACTCCGGTTTCCGATA
>CALGIA010000472.1 GCA_937916005.1 uncultured Rhodospirillaceae bacterium | reverse complement strand
ATTGACGGAGCGGAAGATAGCCCCCTCGCCCCCCTGAGCGCAGCACTTATTTATGGTTAACGCGGCGTTATGAGCGCACCTGGTGGATAGAATCTAGCGGACCAGCAGGACCGGACAGGAAATCTGTTCCAGAAGACGGCCATGGGCGTCATCGGCAAGCACGGGATGGCCGGCGTCGAGGACCAGAATTTCGGCCCCGGCATCGTGGGACAGGCGGCACATGTCATCCAGATCAAGCCGGGGAGTGCGCAGAAACTTGGGTGAAATGCTCCAGGGTGAGAGCGCCGCGCGCACCTGGGCCTGCAATTCATCCGCCCGGGACGGGGTATCGGCGGTGAGCAGTACGGACAGGCCATCAACCGTATCGCCGGTGAGCCGCGCGCCCGCATCCAGCGCTTTTTTCGCGCCTTCGGAGCCGTCAAACGCCACCAGGACCCTGCCCGTTACACGCGCGCCGGCCCGCAGCAGCAGCACCGACCGGGGCCCGGCGCGCGCCGCCGCCAGCGCCATGGACCCGGGCCGCGAACGGGGACCGACGGCGCGGCTGTATATGCCGATCACCAACAGATCGCCGCCGCCTGCCGCCATCATGATTTCCGCATCAACCCGGCCACGGACCACGCGGAACGAGCTGGTGACCCGCGCGCGGTCGGTCAGCAATTTCAACGCGCGCCGCGCCTGGGAGGCTTCGGCGCGAAACTGTATTTCCAGCGTATCGGTATCAAGCGCGCGCGCCACACCCGAAATCAAATGGACTTCCCTGCCCAACGGAAGCGCCGCGAGATTGACCAGATCGATATCTTCGACGAACACGCCTTCGACCTCGGCGTGAAGCCGCGCGCCCAGATTGGCCGCAGCTTCCAGCACGGCCTGGCCCTGGGCCGAGCTGTCGGCGGCGACAACGATCCGCCGGATGGCGAACCCCGTAGGCGCTTCGTGCGCGGCGGGGGCGATCATTTTGACTCGCCCGTCTTGCCATTGGACGGCCGGTTGCCCATGCCAAATGCCCGCGCCTTTTCCGCAAAAACGGCGAGTTCCGCCTGGACCGCGCCATTGAGGGTACCATCGGGAAACTTTCCGTCACTGCCAAGTTCGCCGGCGGGAATGCCGGTCAGAATCTCAATTCCCTGGTCGATGGTTTCAATGGGATAGATCGCAAATTTTCCCGCCGTTATCGCGTCGACCACATCGTCGCGCAGCATCAGATGCCGGACGTTCGACGCCGGAATCAGAACGCCCTGATCGCCGGTCAGACCGCGGGATGTACATATATCGAAATAGCCTTCGATCTTTTCATTGACCCCGCCGATGGCCTGCACCTCGCCGCGCTGATTGACCGAGCCCGTGACCGCGTAGCATTGCCGGATCGGCTTGCCGGAAATCGCCGACAGCAAGGCGTAAAGCTCGGTCGAGGACGCGCTGTCGCCATCCACGCCGGAATAGGATTGTTCGAAAACAATGCTGGCCGACACGGCAAGCGGCTGGTCACGGCCGAAACGTTCGCCGAGAAAACCGGACAGGATCATCACGCCCTTGGAATGCAGCGCGCCCCCGAGTTCGACTTCTCGTTCAATATCAATGACTTCGCCGCGGCCAAGCCGAACCCGCGCGGTGATGCGGCTGGGCCGGCCGAAGGAAAACTCGCCGAGTTGGAAGACCGCGAGCCCGTTGACCTGCCCGACCACTGCGCCTTCCGTATCGATCAGAATGGTGCCCCGTTCGATTTCTTCCTGGCTGCGTTCGCGGATCCGGTCGGAGCGGTGGATTTGGGCCGCGATGGCCCGGCGCACCTGGTCGATTGAGACCACTTTCTTGTTTTCCTGTTCGGCCCAGTAATCGGCCTCGCGCAGCAAATCGACAATCGGGCGGATGTGGAGGGTGAGCTTTTCAGAATCGGCG
This sequence comes from uncultured Rhodospirillaceae bacterium, assembly GCA_937916005.1. Lineage (GTDB taxonomy): Bacteria > Pseudomonadota > Alphaproteobacteria > MPNO01 > MPNO01 > CALGIA01. The sequence continues at coordinate 5,078 of CALGIA010000472.1, read as the reverse complement.
GCAAGGCGGGCGGCATGATCGATCACCCTTCCGACGCTGGCCTTATCGAACGGGCGCAGCGCTTCACGTTTGGCCATGGTTGCGATGAGCCGGGCAAACAGCAGGTCGCTGTCATCATTCCGGTCCATATGGTCTTCGAAATCAACCGCGACCTTGAACAACTCGGGAAAGTCGGGATCAAGCTGACTCAGCATGTAGTAAAGCATGCGGTCGCCCAGCAGGACGAGTTTGACATCGAGTGGAATGGCTTCCGGATCCAACGAGACGGTGCTTACGATGCCGAGAGATTCGGCGATGCCCTGGATGCGGATTTCATGGGAACCCAGGGCGCGCTTGAGTTCCTCCCACGCATAGGGTTGCGTCAGGAGCTTGCGCGCATCCACGATGAGGTAACCGCCATTGGCCGCATGCAGCGCGCCCGCCTTGATCAGATTGAAGTCCGTGCTCAATGCGCCGAACTGCGCCATGTGTTCGATGCGGCCGACCAGATTGGGATGGGTCGGGTGATCTTCATACACCACCGGCGCCTCGCTTGATGATCCGTGATCGACAATGACATTGACCTGATAGCGGCGAAACGTCGGCGGACCCGACAAGGACTGGCGAAGCGCCATGGCCTGGGCCTGTTCCGGGGTTTCGGGTTCGGCCATGATGAAATCATCGGCGCTGCGCACCACATCTTCCTGCACCTGGCCGAAATAGCGGACCACTTCGGGCAGATCGCTGTAGCGCACGGCCAGCGCGTCGATCAGATGACCGACCGCGAATTCGGTGACCTCCTTATTGAGCGCGCGAACTTTATCGCGCTGGTCGCGGTTCCACTGGGGCACCAGCTTGAGAAGCTTCTGCAGTTCCTCTTCAAGATCGGCGACGGTTTTCTTGATCTTTTCCTGATGTTCCTGGGGCCATTTTCGGAAGATGTCCGGGTTTACGACCTCTCCGCGATCCATGGGCGCAAAGGCGAAACCCATGGGCGTCCGGATCAGCGCGGTATCTTTTTTGTTGGCCTGTTCCTGCAGATCATTGAACGCTTTTTCATGGCGTTCCTTGAACTCCTCTTCGATTGCCTGTTTGCGGGCGAGGTAATCCTCGCTTTCAAACGTCGACGAGATGGTCGCCTGCAAATCTTCCACCAACCGTTCCATGTCGTTGCGCAATGAGACGCCCCGCCCGGCGGGCATGCGCAGGATGTGGGGCTTGTGCGGTTCGGCAAAGTTGTTGACGTAGCACCAGTCGAACGGCGCCGGATCATTGGCGGCCTTTTCCTCCACATAACGCCGCACCAGGGAATATTTGCCGGTGCCCGGGGGGCCGAAGGCGAACATATTATAGCCTTCATGGCGCATGCCGACGCCGAACCGGACGGCTTCAACCGCGCGGTCCTGGCCGAGGCCGTCGTCCAGGGATTCAAGATCGTTGGTGGTCTTGAAACGGAACGTCGCTGGATCACAGCAACGCCGCAGAGCCGCGCCGGTGAGCGCGACCGGTAACGTCGTCATTGCATGTTCCCCGTAATTACAGCCGGGTTCAGAGTATCAGTTCCCGCCGCGTTGCGCAGCGGAAATTTAGGAAAACCGGTTTAGTGGGACATCAGGACGGGGACGGTCATGTGCCGGAGAATATCCCGCGTCGCGCCGCCCATCATCAATTCGCGCATTCTGGAATGACCATAGGCGCCCATCACCAGCAGATCCGCGCCGGTATCGGAAATTCGCGACAGGATCACGTCGGCGACTTCCAAATCCCCGGAAAAGGTCTGGGTCGCCTCGGCCTTGACCCCGTGGCGCGCCAGTTGCAGGGCTATATCGGCGCTGGGAACCTCGCCATGATCGCCATCCCCCTTGCCGGGGTTCACGGCAAGGACGGAGACATGGTCCGCCAGGCGCAGTATCGGCAGCGCATCGTTCACCGCGCGGGTCGATTCGCGGGTCGCATTCCACGCCACCATCACATTCTTTCCCAAAGTTTTCTGGGCGCCGATATAAGGCACCACCAGGACAGGCCGCCCCGACGTCAGCGTCACCTCGGCCGGTAAATCCGGGTCCGGATAGCCTTCCGTGTCATCCGGGTCGGGCTGGCCGACAATGGTGAGATCGGCATAGCGCGCGTTCTGACTGATCACCGCGCCGGCATAGCCTTCCGCGCAGCGCCATTCGGCCTCCATGCCCGCGCCCTGCATATGTGCGTTGAAGGCGGATTCGGCTTCGGCGGCGGCATCGCGGCCACGCTCCAATTGTTGCTCGATCAGTTCCGCCGGCACGTAACCGCCCGCCATGTAGGGCGCGATATACGGGTCCGGAATGGCGTAGACACCGGCAAGATGGGCGTCGAATTTCCGGGCAAGACCGATCGCGACATCAAGCCGCGCGGCGCAGTGTTTGGAATTATCGACGTGAACCAGCAGGGTTTTGACGGTCATGGATCATCTCCTCGGTTTTCCGGCGCTTTGCCGTTGCTGTACGGATAATTAAGCCATCGAACGCAAGGCAGATCCTTGATCCAGATTAACCCCGGCCAACAGGCGGCCCGGGAATCAGGCGGAAGGCGTCGGCACATCGGATACGGAGATTACCTTGAACACGTAATCCTCGCCGTCATGTTCGGTAATGGTGACATATTCGCCGGGCGCGAAAACATGGCTGTCGAAACGGAAAATCGGTTCGTCGTCGTCTTCACCCGGGATATATGAGAACGCCCATTGGTGCGCGCGCGTGCGGATGAGCTGGCCACGTTCGTCGTCGTTGCCCCAGAAATGATGGGCCGTGCAGAGCTGGGCGATATCCTTCCAGCCCTCCACTTCGATATGTCCATCGGCGCGGAGCGGCGCGCGGAATTCATAGCCGTGGGCGGAGCTTCCATCGGGGAAGTCCTTATTGCGGGCCAGTTCGAGACGAATGAGTTTCAGGTTCATATGGGTTCTCCCTTTCAAAGAGCGTGTTAACAGTGAGCGTCGGAATAGTCGAGAGCGCGTTGCGCCGCACGCAATGTTTCAATGGCATTTCCACCGGCCGGAATGATGTGCCAGTCGATTCGTCCAAGATCGGCTTCCAGCTGGCTTCGCAGGACCGTTTCATCCGCATCGGATGCATCGTTGCGCCGCCCCCTGATCCGGGCCGTCATCTTGTCCTCGGCCGCATCAAGCCACAGCCCGGTGAACGGGACGCCGGCCGCTTCGCCGACCTGTTCCATGCCGCGCCGTTGTTCCCCGGTCATATAGGTCGCGTCGCAGATAACGCTATATCCGGCATCCAGCGCGGCCGCCGCATGGCGGCGCATTTCATCATGCACCATTTGGGAAATATCTTCGCCATAGGCGTTGGGAAAGGCTTCCGGAGTGAGTGGCGTTTCCGGGGCCTGATCATGCAGCCGCTTGCGGAGAACATCGCTGCGCAAATGGACGGCCCCCGGCGCGGCGCCGATTTTGGGCGACAGCCCATGGGCCAGCACCGATTTTCCGACGCCGGACAATCCGCCAACGGCGACCAGGCGGGCCGGAACCGGGCGCAGAAATTCGAGGCCCAGCTTCAGGTAATTGCGGGAATCGTCATAAAGCCCCGCGGCGGTGTCCGCTGATGCCGGGAGATTCGCATCCGCGGCGGATGCCGAAATATGGGCGCGAATTCCGGCCCGGCACGCCATAAAAAGTTGCAGCACGCCGAGCCCGCCATAATCCCCGCTGCGGTCCAGGTAACGGTTCAGCAGACTATTCGCCAAATCGCGCCGCGACCGGAATTCCAGATCCATCAACAGGAACGCAAGATCGTAAAACACATCGATCATGTTGAGACGGTCATCGAAATCGATGGCATCGAACAAAGTCGGCTCGCCCTCGAACAGGCAGATATTTCGAAGATGAAGGTCCCCGTGACACCGCCGGACCCGTCCCGCCCGGGCCCGCGCATCAAGCAGCGGGCCGGCGCGCCCGGCGCGTGCGGACAATAATTCCGAAAACCGCTGCGCATCCCCGGATGCGAACACATCCTCCGACCGAAGCATGACCTGGTTCGTGTTTTCCGCAACCATGCGGGCGAAAGAGGCCGCGCCGTCCGTCGCCGTTCCGGTTTCCGCCTTGTCGTGAAACGCCGCGATGCGATCGGCGAGACGACGGCTCAATTTGTCGTCGAGCGCGCCACGGGCGACAACCCGGTCCAGCACATCTTCCTGGTCGAAACGTTTCATGGCAACCAGATATTCGACCGGCCGGCCCTTCCCCCCCAACGCCAGGGACCCGTCCGCCTCGCGTGTTACCGCCACCACCCCGTCATAAATCCCGGGCGCGGTGCGGCGATTGATGGCGACTTCCGCGTCGCAATAGCGATGGCGCAGCTCCAGGGTCGAATAATCCAGATAATCAAACCGGACCGCGCGCTTGAGCTTATAGGCGCGCGCGCCCACAAGGATAATGGTGGAAATATGCGTGTCCATGCGTTGAACGGCGTCGTGCCCGCCATGGGTCTCGGGGCGGCACAGAAAGGCGATGATTTCCGCTTGGCCGATTTCGACTGTTCCGCTGGTCAAATTTGACGCCATCACCGTTAACCTGAGGGGTTCAGACCGGGACTCGTGGATAAACTTTAACATAGGGTCCCGCGAAGCGCCGCCGCACCCAGAGGGGGAACGGGGCGGCGACGCCGGCGCGATACCGGCGCGCCGGACTCTTGCCCCGAATCCGATTGCGCACCGGCCTTGATTGTAATCTTGCGGCAAGCGGTGGCAGGAAGCCTTAATCTAAATCAAATTTGATATAAAATATCTTCCAGATTTATAAAATAAAAATTCATTAAAACAATGAGTTACGCAACGAATTGGGGGGTAGCCGTCTCAGTGAAAATTAATGTTTTAGAGGCATAATTCAGGTTGCTGCGCGGTGGCGCCCATTAGACAAGAGGGAAACAATGACGCCTGGTGAAATCGCTGTGATCGTGAACAGTCATGAAGGCTGGCTGAAAGGCCAACCCGGCGCAAAGCGCGCAAATTTGTCTCTGGCCCAACTCTCGGGCTACCAGTTCGCTGAAACGAAGCTTAGGCTCAGGACTCATTGATTGAGATAGAATATCACGGATGCGGCAATGCATATT
>CALGIA010000471.1 GCA_937916005.1 uncultured Rhodospirillaceae bacterium | reverse complement strand
ACCCTGACCCAGCACGGGATCAGCCGCGAGGACGGCTACCGCATCGTCCAGCGCAACGCCATGAAGGTGTGGCGCAGCTATGGCATTGACCCCGATGATCCGACCGGCGCCGTCGAGACCCAGCCCGAAGACCTGGAAGCCGCCAAGCACGAAAGCCGCTTTTTTTATTACCTGTCGATGGACGAAGACGTGGCGGCGGCGCTTGGCGACGACGGCCTCAAGGACCTGTTCGGCGGTGATTCGACCGCCTTCCATACCCAGAACGCCGATGTCATTTTTGAACGGGTTTTTGGCAAGGCCTGAATTGCATCCAGGTTTGTGGAGAAGGCCCCTGAAAAAATCGTTCAAGAGCCTTCTCCGCTGGATCAGGCAAGGTCGAAGCGATCTGCGCTCATCACCTTGTCCCAAGCAGCCACGAAGTCACGCACAAACGCCTCTTGCGAGTCGTCACATGAATAGACTTCCGCGAGCGCCCTAAGCTGGGAGTTCGAGCCGAAGACGAGGTCGATGCGGGTGCCTGTCCACTTCACGTCGCCGGTGGCGCGGTCGCGTCCCTCGAAAATGTTTTCGGATTCCGAGGTCGGCTCCCACGTCGTGCTCATGTCGAGCAGGTTGACGAAGAAGTCATTGGTCAACGTCTCTGGCTGCTTCGTGAAGACGCCGTGTTGGGACTGTCCGACGTTGGCGTTCAACACGCGCATGCCACCGACCAGAACCGTCATCTCAGGGGCGGTCAGCGTCAACAGCTGCGCACGATCAAGGAGCAACTCCTCCGCCGACACGGTGTAGTCGCCTTTGAGGTAGTTGCGGAACCCGTCCGCGATCGGTTCGAGCACGGCAAAAGACTCCAGATCGGTTTGCTCTTGCGAGGCGTCCGTTCGACCCGACACGAAGGGAACCTTCACGTCGTACCCGGCGTTCTTCGCGGCCTGCTCGACCGCTGCGCAACCGCCAAGGACGATCACGTCGGCGAGCGACACCTTCTTGCCGCCGGACTGGGTGTCGTTGAACCCCTTCCGGATTTCCTCAAGGGTTTCCAGCACGCTCGCCAATTGGGCCGGCTGGTTGGATTCCCAATCCTTCTGCGGGGCGAGACGGATGCGCGCCCCGTTTGCCCCACCGCGCTTGTCGGAAACGCGGAAGGTCGAGGCCGAGGCCCAGGCGGTCGAGACCAACTGGGAAATCGACAGGCCCGAGGCGAGGATCTTCGCCTTCAGGTCGGCGATGTCCTTGGCGTCGATCAGGTCGTGATCGACGGCGGGTACGGGGTCCTGCCAGATCAGTTCTTCCGCCGGGACTTCCGCGCCAAGATAACGCGACCGGGGGCCGACATCGCGGTGGGTCAGCTTGAACCACGCCCGGGCGAAGGCATCGGCGAACTCTTCCGGGTTCTCATGGAAGCGCTTCGAGATCGGGCCATAGATCGGGTCCATGCGCATCGCCATGTCGGCCGTGGTCATAATGGTCGTCACCCGCTTTGACGAATCATGCGCCGCTGGCGCGAGGTCCTTTTGATCCGGATTGACCGGAACCCACTGCCAGGCGCCGGCGGGGCTCTTCACCAGATCCCAGTCGTAACCAAACAGTACGTCGAAATAGCCATTGTCCCATTTGACCGGGTTCGGGGTCCATGCACCCTCGATGCCGCTGCTGATCGTGTCGTCGCCCTTGCCGCTGCCGAAGCTGCTCTTCCAGCCAAGGCCTTGCTCCTGGATGCCGGCGGCCTCGGGCTCGGGACCCACAAGCCCGGCATCGCCGGCGCCATGGCACTTGCCGAAGGTGTGTCCACCGGCGACGAGGGCAACCGTTTCCTCGTCGTTCATGGCCATGCGGGCGAAAGTTTCACGGATGTCCCGGCCCGAGGCAACCGCACTCGGCTCGCCGTTCGGGCCTTCCGGATTGACGTAGATCAGACCCATCTGCACGGCGGCAAGCGGATTCTCCAGAGCCCGTTCGCCGCTGTAGCGCTTGTCGCCCAGCCATTCGGTCTCGACGCCCCAGTAAATGTCTTCCTCGGGCTCCCAAATATCGTTGCGACCGCCGGCGAAGCCGAAAGTCTTGAAGCCCATCGATTCCAGGGCGCAGTTGCCGGTCAGGATCATCAGGTCAGCCCACGAGATCTTGTTGCCGTATTTCTGCTTGATCGGCAACAGCAGCCGGCGCGCCTTGTCGAGGTTGACGTTGTCGGGCCAGCTGTTCAGGGGCGCGAATCGTTGGTTGCCGGAACCCGCGCCGCCGCGGCCATCACCGGTGCGGTAGGTGCCGGCGCTATGCCATGCCATGCGGATGAAGAACGGCCCATAGTGACCGTAGTCGGCCGGCCACCAGTCCTGGGAGTCGGTCATCAGCACAAAGAGGTCCTTCTTCAGCGCTTCCAGGTCGAGTTTCTTGAATTCCCCGGCATAGTTAAACGCCGCGCCCATGGGATCGGACAGCGACGAGTGCTGGTGAAGAATCCTGAGATTCAACTGATTTGGCCACCAGTCCTGGTTGGACATACGTTCAGCACCGGCGGGTGCGTGCATTATCGGGCATTTACCTTCACTCATGATTTTCTCCTTTAATGTTTGGTTATTATATTAAACGCTCTGAAGAACCTGATATATGTCCAGTGCTGGTTAAAATGAGAAGTTCGAGAAGCGTCCCTCGCCTAACCTACTCTGGTTTACAGATCAGGCAGGAAATTTTCAGGCGGCCCGGCGATGTTGTTCCGGATAGACCAACATGGTGTCGGCGTCGGAGATCTCGAACGGATCGGTCGGGCAGTTGTCCAGAAAACCATCCTCAATGAACATTTTACTGATCACGCCGTCTTCGACCAGCATCGAATAGCGCCAGCCGCGCATGCCGAAGCCCGGGTTCGACTTATCGACCAGCATGCCCATCTTGCGGGTGAATTCACCGGCGCCATCGGGTAGCAGGAAGATATTTCTGGCGTTCTGGGATTTGCCCCACCGATACATCACGAAGGTGTCGTTGATCGACAGGCACGAGGCCTGTGCGGGAATAATATTATTTGTCCAGGCCGATCTGAATGACCAGCAGGTCAATGTCTGCGTCTGAATCATTGACCAGACCATGTTCTCCGAACGCCGGGTCAAGGATCATGTCACCCTTTTTGACGGGTATCTTTTCACCATCGACGGTCATCGTTCCCTGACCGGCGAGGACGATATACATTTCTTCATTATTGCCGTGCCGGTGATAGCCGATGGTGGATTTCGCCGGGATGACCATCCGGTCCACGAAATCCACGCCGCCCGCAAAATCGGAGCCGCCCCAGATTTCAAACAATCCGACCGGACCCTGACCTCCGTGCGAGCGATCCTGAACCTGCTTTTGCGCGGATAAAAAGTTTTTAATTACAGCCAATGCGCCCCGTTTCCAGTCGGTATCGGTTTCCAGTTTACGGATCAGGAAGCGCCTTCTCGGCGTTCTACCGTTGTATGGCCGGGCGTATTTTTTCGCCGGCGATCAGGGCCGAAGAAGTCCGAAATTCTGATAAAAGAGCGATTGTTCTCAATGACTTTGACGATCCGGGAATAGATCAAATGCGCCGAAACGGGTTTCGCAAGAAACTCCGTCATGCCCTTGTCCCGCGCCTCACAAATATTTTCAAGTTCCGTATTCGCGGTAACGACAATCACAGGGACATATGGATCAGGCGTATTGGGATCCTGGCGTACACGTGTCAGGAATTCCATTCCATCCAGGTCATGTGTC
>CALGIA010000470.1 GCA_937916005.1 uncultured Rhodospirillaceae bacterium | reverse complement strand
ACGGGACGAATTATCCTGCTTCGCTTCAGATACCAGCCTGGTGGTGGCGGTTTCAATACGGTCTTCCAGAAGCGCCATGAATTCCTTGCGCCGCAGACCGGACGGGATCAACGGCAGATATTCGACGGTAATGCGGCCCGGCCTGATCACCGAGCCCCGCCGGGGCCAACACAGCCCGGAATTCAGCGCGACGGGAACCACCGGCGCATCAAGCGCGGCATAGAGCGCAAAAATGCCAGGATGGTAGCGCGCCTGTGCGCCGACCGCCGTGCGGGTGCCTTCCGGGAAAGTCACGATCGACCGACCTTCCGATAACCGCGTGCGCGCGGCGTCCAGCATCTGACGCAGCGCCGCCCCGCCCCGCGCCCGGTCGATGGGGATCATTCCCGTCTTCACCAGAAACCAGCCATAAAACGGAATGAAGCTGAGCTCCCGCTTCAGCACGATTGCCGGGTCGTAAATCAGTCGATTGAGCGCCACCGTCTCCCATGCCGATTGATGCTTGAAGGCATAGAGCACCGGACCGTCGGGTATGTTTTCCCGCCCGCGCACCTGATGATCCACGCCGACGATCCGCGCCAGCAACCAAAGCACGACCAGGGACCAGATTTTCCCGAAATCCACACACCATATCCTTGGAGCGACAAGCAGCGGCAGGAGCATAAAACCGAACACCACCGTCCAGCCATAGAGCAAAGTCTGAAATGCAAATGACCGGGCCTTCATCACAATATTCCGCTCCCCGCCCCTGACAGGCCCATGACGGCCATCATGTATTTGTTATATTCGCGCGCGATCAATCCGGCGGTTCCCGGCCACAGCCACCATTGGCTTTGTTTGAAACGGGCCGGAAAAACCGGATGGGGCACCAGCCTGACATCCGGCATAAGCCGCCGGAATTCGAGCAGGCTGCGCGGCATATGGTAGCTCGCCGTTACAAGCCGCAGGGACCGGTAGCCTTGCGACTTCATCCAGGCCGCGGTTTCGCGCGCATTGCCGACCGTATCGTCGGCGCTGTATCCCAGCATGATGCAACATTCGAGGGAACCCGGGGTCTGACGCGCGAGCCGGAGCAGCGCCGCAACGTCGACGCCCCGATAGACACCCGACACGAACAGCCGCTTCGCACGGCCGGCGGCCAGCAGGCGAAGACCTTCGTCGAGTCGGCCGGTCCCACCGGTCAACACCACTGCGCCCTCCGTATTGCCGGCGAATTCAACCCCCGGCTTGGGGATCATGGCGGCGAACCAGACCAGCCCGGCAATCCACAATATCGCCGCAGCGCAGAAACCCGGCAGACCGAGCCACAACATCCGGCGGACAACCCCTTTGCGGCGGAAACGCATCATTGACGCCGCACCCACCGCCGCCCTTGTCCCCGAACGAACAGATAAGAACGCGTCATGACATCCGGGCCAGTGACCGCATGACCGTCAGCCGGGCCGTCAATGTGGCGATCAACGATGTCGCCAGGGGCAGAAGGGCAAGAACCAGCCATTGTGAAACCGACAGGGTGATCGGTGGAATCATCCCGATGGCGGACCCTTGACCTATAAACCCAAGGGCTGTCAGCGCGACGGCGGCGACCAGCGACCCGGCAATCCCCCCCTTGAACGACAAGGTGAGCGCATGCGCCTGAAACTGATGGGCGATGTAATGATCTTCGGCCCCAACAAGATGGAGCAGCTCAATCTCCTTGTCGTGGATCGCCAACCCCGCCCGGGTCGTGAAGACAACGGTGGCGGTGGCCGCCAACAGGATGAGCCCGAGGATGGACAGGGCCGTGGTTTCAACGGCGCCCGTCAGTGTAAGCAGCCGGGTCAGCCAGACGCCGTGGTCGTCAATCGCCGAGCCTGGGATCAGTTCGGCAAGCCGGCGCGTGAGGTCGGGAATATCAATGCCGCTACCCGGCTCCAACTGGACATCGATCAATTTGGGCATGGGAAGTGCGTCTTCCCGCGACTGGGGACCGAGCCACGGCTCCAGCAACATGGCGATACGGCTGTCGGCCAATGTTTCCACGCGGGCAATGCCCGGTCGGCCGACCAGGAATTGTTCAGCCATGCGCACCCTCAGATCGAGCGTCGTGGCGGCATCTTCTCCATCGGCCTCGGGCATGATCTGAACTGTCAGCTTGCCGGCAAGTTCGTCCCGCCACCCCTGGCCAACATCGGACAGCAGCATCGCCGAGGCCAGGGAGAGAGACCCGAGGATAACCATGAAGCCGATGATCCAGACCAGGAAACGGCTGGAGGCGTCACGGCCCAGGGGTAAATCCCGCCCGGCCAGGAACAACTTCCTGAAACGGCTGCCTTTCATAATCCGAGTCCCGCTCCGGTCATGATCCGCGTCCCGCGGCTTCGTTCGTGGTTCGGGATGCGGGAGCCCCGGTTTCGGCGCCCGTGTCGATCACCCGGCCGTCTTCGATACGCAGCTGCGGAAATTTGAAGCGTGAGATCAGCGCTTCGTTATGGGTCGCGATGATGACGGTGGTGCCGATCTTATTGAGTTCTTCCAACAAATACAGAATTCGCATTGCAATGGTATTATCCACATTGCCGGTCGGCTCGTCCGCGAGCAGCAGGTCGGGCCGTCCGATCACCGCGCGCGCAATGGCGACGCGCTGTTGCTGCCCACCCGACAAGCGGCTGGGGAGCGAGTGAATTTCGTTTTCGAGCCCGACCCAACGCAACAGTTCGGCGACGTGATCGCTCAACTGTTCCTCATTAGCGCCCGCAACGCGAAGCGGCAGGGCGACATTGTCGAGCGCAGACAAATGGTCGATCAGCCGGAAATCCTGAAACACCACGCCGATGCGCCGCCGCATGGCCGGCATATCCTTGCGCGCGACGGTCGCCGTGTCATGGCCGAACATGTGAATCAGCCCGCGAGACGGCCGATGCGCAAGGTACATCAGCTTGAGCAGCGTCGACTTGCCCGCGCCACTGGGCCCAACGAGAAAGCGGAACGAACCGGCCTTGACGCCGAACGACATGTCATGGAAGACCTCGGGCCCCAGCCCGTAGCGCATCCCTACATTCTGAAAACGGACTACGTCCTTTTTGCGGTCCAATCCCGCTCCTTACCAATTACCTGGCCCAATTATCGAGCCCAACTGCCTGAACAGATCGCCTTAGCCACACCCTTGCCACACCATAGCCATCGGCGACAAACTTGCATATGGGTTGTCAACTCGTCCAGTGGCTTGCCACGACTGTTGCGAACCCTTATGACTTGTGGAACACAAGCAATGATAAATCATACCGCCTCGAAGCCGGTCCGAATTTCATGATCATATCGTGTCCGGAATGTACCGCCAAATTCCTCGTCGATGCGGCGGCGCTTGGCGCCACGGGCCGCATGGTCCGATGTGGGAAATGCGCCCATACCTGGGCCGAGACTCCGCCGGACACAATTTCGGAAAATGTCGGGACCCCGGCGGACGAGAATGCCTCACCCGCCCCGGACGGGGAACCCGCACGTGATTCCGAACAAGACCCCGAAGAAAATTCCGAATCCGACCCGCCCTTTGATGAAGCTGATGATTCCGATTTTGAACCGGACAGTGACCCGGAACAGGACTCTGAGAGTCCGCGCGGGCGCCGGACGGGTCTACGAACGGGCGTACCGGCGTTACGGCAAAAACCCACAAACATTGTTGCGCAGCTTTCCTGGGGCCTGTTGATATTGCTACTTTTGGGCGTTTCCGGTGGCGGCGTGTTCTTCCAGAACCAGGTGATTGAAACATGGCCGGCGGCCAAGCGGCTATACGCGCTGATCGGCCTGACGCAGGAACCTCTCGGGGTTGGTCTCAATCTGGTGAATGTGAAATTCAGTCAACTGGCCGCGAACGGCGGCGGGTTGCTCGTCGAGGGCGAGGTCGAAAACACGTCCGACCATGTGCTCGATGTTCCAAGCCTGCGCGCCACCCTGTTCGACAAGACAAAAATTTCCCTGCAGCATTGGCCGTTCAAGGCGCCGCTGCCGCGTTTGTTGCCGGGAGAAAATGTGAAATTCAAAACCATCATCAAAAGCCCCGCCAAGGGAGCCGTACGCATCGAAATCGACTTCCATGAGGCGCGACAGGGAAAACCGGAATGAGTGTGGGCGAACCCGTTATTGACGTTCTGTTTGGCGAATCCGAAATCGCGGCCCGGGTCGAGACCCTGGCCGGCGAGATCGCGCGCGCCCAGAACGGTGAATTGCTGATTGTGGTGATCCTGAAGGGCAGCTTCGTTTTCGCCGCCGACCTGCTTCGCGCGCTCGACCGCGCGGGCGTCAAGCCGCAGGTCGATTTCATGACCCTGTCGAGCTACGGGGCGGGAACACGCAGTTCCGGCGTGGTCAAGCTGACGCGCGACCTCTCGGAGGATGTGGATGGGCGTCACATTTTAATCGTTGATGACATTCTGGAACCCGGACGAACGCTCGCCGCGGCCCGCGACATGATGCGCGACCGCGGCGCGGCCAGCGTCATGACGTGCCTGCTGCTGGACAAGGTGGAAAAGCGCGAGCTTCCCATCGAGGCCGATTTCAAGGGCTTCGTGATCGATGACCGCTTCGTGGTCGGATATGGGCTCGACCTTGCGCACCGGTACCGGGGCCTCCCGTATATCGGCGCTGTCCGGCAGGATTGAGCGGATTACGCCGCCATCTTTACGATGCGGTAAGCAACTTCCTGTAGGCTGCCAAGTTCAAATAGGGGGAGGATCCAAAACTTGGCCAC
>CALGIA010000469.1 GCA_937916005.1 uncultured Rhodospirillaceae bacterium | reverse complement strand
GCCGGCATGGCGAGCTACGCCCTGCAACTGGCCCAACATGCCGAACGGATCGGCTTCGATCTGGCCAATTGCTCGGTGACCCGGATGATTACCGCCGCCGAGCCGGTCTCCCGCGGCAAGCGCGAACGGGTCGAACGTTTATGGGGCGCGGAACTGTATGACCAGTTCGGCTGCACGGAGGCGGCCGCCATGGGGGTGGAATCCAGCGCCCATGACGGGATGCATTTCTTTACGGATCTGTTTCACGTGGAGGTGGTGGACGAAACCAGCCACGCTCCCGTGGCGGACGGCGAGACCGGCATCCTGGTGATGACGCCGCTGTGGAGCAACAATGTGACGCCGTTTCTGCGCTGGAGCACCGGGGATTACGTGACCTCCAAGGGGAAATGCGCGACGGCGGGCGATCTTTCGGTTTATCCCCTGATCGCCCACGGCGCGCGGACGGCGGGGTTTTTCAAGGTGCGCGGGATCAATATCAATCAGTCCGAGATGGAAGATTTCATGCATCGGGTCGACGCGGTCAGCGATTTCAAAATCGAGGCGATCGAGACCGAAACCCTGGATGGGCTGCGCATTTCCGTGGAGCTTGCCCGCGGCGTCGATGGCGGCCCCTTTCCGGAATTCTTGCAAACCAGGGTCAAAAACGCGTTCGAACTGACCCCCGACGTGGTCATGCTCGAACCGGGGACCCTGGAGCGGGAATTCGCCGGCGTCATCAAGCAGAACCGTTTCATCGACCAGCGCGGCGGCAAATGAAACGACCCGTTACGATCGTAATCATGGTGACCCTGTTGATTGCCATACCGGTCATGGCCAACGACCTGATTTTCCTCGCCCTGCCCAACGCGCGCGTGGAATTTGGAGCCGATGCGGCCCAGATTCAGCTCGCGGTCAGCGCCTTTATTCTGACATTCGCCATGGTTCAGTTGATTTACGGCCCGTTGTCCGACCATTTCGGGCGGCGACCGGTCATTCTGGCCACGCTGGCGGCCTATGCGGCGGGAGCCGTGCTGTGCGCCCTGGCCGCCAATGTCGACTATCTGGTCGCGGCGCGGATTCTGCAGGCGATTGGGGCCGGAGCCGCGCCGGCGCTCGCCCGCGCCATTCTGCGCGACCTGTACGGCGCCGAGCGATCGGTCCGCATGCTGAGCTATATCATGTCGTATTTCGGGATCATCGCCGTCGCCGCGCCGCTGATCGGCGGTGGGTTGACCGATTATTTCGGCTGGCGGGCGGTCTTTTATTTCTCGGCGATATACGGCGCCCTGTGTTTTTGTCTGGTTTTCTTCCTGCTCGACGAATCCGCGCCGCAGCGCGACCATGGCGCCGGCGCCCTGTTCCGCGTGACCCGAAGTTTCGGGCTGCTGCTGAAGAGCCGTCATTTCATGCTGTTGGCCGTCAGCAACGCCATGGTCTACAGCGCCATGTTCGTCTGGCTCGCGGGGCTGGCCTTCGTTCTGATCGACGCCCTGGATCAAGCGGCGTCCGATGCCGGAATGTGGTTTGCCGTCTCCGTAACCGGCTTTGCCCTGGGGGCTTTCCTGGGTGGGCGTCTGACCAGAACCCTGGCCCCGCTGCAAGCCGTTTTGCTGGGCGCGGCGATTTGCCTGGCGGCCTCGGTCACCGGCAGCCTGATCGCCCTGTTTGGCGAAATCACCCTGTGGGGCCTGATTGTGCCGGGATTTTTCATGATGATCGGGATCGGCCTGACCATTCCGCCGGCGACGGGCGCGGGAATAGCGCCTTTCCCCGAGATGGCCGGCGCGGCGTCCTCCCTGATCGGGTTTATCCAGATGGGCCTGAGTTCGCTTTCCGTGCTGGCCGTGGGTTATCTGTATGACGGAACGGCGCGGCCCATGATGCTTGAAATGGCGGCGCTCACGGCGATAGGGCTGGTGATATTCATACCGCTGTCAGGCCATCTGAAAACCCGGATACTGCCGCGGGATTGATGTTCCGCCAAATTTCCCATGGCCGGCTCGCCATTAACCGATTTTTCACCGGCACCGATCAGGGTCCACATCAATCGCCCAGAGGAAACGCCAAGAGGCTCTGGAATCCTTGCGCGGGGTCTGCTATACAGCCCGCCGTTTCAGGTTTCACGCGCAGCGCGAAATCATACCGTTCCCCGGTAGCTCAGTTGGTAGAGCGGGTGGCTGTTAACCACCATGTCGTTGGTTCGAGTCCGACCCGGGGAGCCAAATCACAGAAAGGTCGTTGGAGACATCTCCGGCGGCCTTTCTTGTTACATTGATAGCGGTAATTTCTGCAATAATATCAAAAGGTTGTCGCAAGGTGGCGGTTAATTCACCGTTCCGCCATGTAGAGTTCGAAACCAAGAAGTTGAGAAGACGCCGTTTTTCCCGTGCATCCTGCTTTTCGAAAAGCTGCTGGGCGTTCTGCGCCAGTTCGATAAGATGCACCCCATCTTCGAGGTAGGATTGGTCCGCACCTTGATGAAGCGCGATGTTACTCAGGCATTGACCCTGCCCGATTCGCCACTCTTCGGACATTTCTTCAAAAAAATCCGCGTCGATGGTGCCGTCGAGCTTATCGACATAGGCGGCATGAATTCGGTTCTGGAGCCGGTCGTATTCGGCACGTAGTCGTTTAATAGCTGCCTCGTGCTCGCGCCTTTCGTCGGCGTGGCTATCGTGAAGGGCGTCGCGCACTCAGTCGAGGACATCGTCATCAAACACCAATCGGCCAAGAAGAGCCCCGAATTTCTCTTCGAGAACCTCTTCCCGGACATAAGGCTCGTCGCATTTCCCCTTGTAGCCGGTGCAGTGGTAGTAGATGTAGCGCTGCTTCTTGATCTCCCCGACTATCGAGCAGCCGCAATGGCCGCAGGCAATCAGGCCCGAGAACGCGAAATCGTGCTTCACGCGGCGATGCTTACTGGCGTTGCGCCCGTCCATCATGGCCTGCACCCTCTCCCACATGTCCCGTGAGACAAGGGGTTGGTGA
>CALGIA010000468.1 GCA_937916005.1 uncultured Rhodospirillaceae bacterium | reverse complement strand
GCATCGCAATCGAGACCGGGAATACGCCGCAGATAAGGCAGCGGCGGCATGTTCATGATCGACATGCAGGGTACCCTGGATTTCGCCACCGCATCGAGTAATTCACGCACGCCGGGCGAACGGTATTGCGGCTCCTGCATGGCGAGCACGATCAGATCGAAATCGGCGGGGTTGACTGCATCGGGAGTGGCCGCCGTCAGCGTGCCCGGCAGTTTCCGGGAATCGATCTCGATCAGCCCTTCCCGCCCCCGCGCCGGCATGCGGACCCGTTGGCCTTCATTATTGATCAAATCCGCCTCTTCGGGCAGACAGACCAGCTTGGTCGAATGCCCGGCAAGCAGCAGCTTGATGGCCAGAAGCGAGCCGTAAGACGCTCCAAGAATCAGTGTGTTGTATTTTCTAGACATGATTTTGATCCTTCCTGAATGGAAACCACGAACAAGACTTTGGCCGGTTTAGGCTCGGCGGGTCAAGCGCTCTAACTGTGCGGAAAGGGCGAAACGCCCGCCAAATTGTGGAGAAAAGCGATCACGCCAAGCGCGACGGCGGTAATAAGCAATCCAATGATTTCGGTCTTCGCACCGGGGGCGTCCGGTTTTGACCACGCGCCGTCACGCGCATTGATCAATCGGATTTCCAACACCGCCCAAACCGTAAGTCCGCCGAAGACAATCAACGACCGTTGATCTCCATTGACAAAAAGATGAGCAATTCCCCAGACAGCCAACCCTGTCAGCATCGGATGCCTCAAAACACGGCGCACGATCGTTTGCCGTTGCGCGGCAACGAACAGGAAAATGGAAAGCACCATCAGGGCATTGTTAACCTGCACTCCCCATACCGGCGGATCATATAGATTGAGAGGCTCAACCCTGTTCCAGCCGATGATGATCAGCGCCAACGCCGTGAAGATGAGCCCGGCAAACAGACCTTTATAAGGAGTCGCCCCCATGCGTGTGACAAGCGACGCTTTAAAATTTTTCGCCAGTGTCGGCACGAAATGTACGGCGCACCATAGTAAAACGCCCGCGATCAGCAGTTCCATTTCAGGTTCCCTTATCCGTAAACCAGCTTTGGCAGCCACAGGATTGTCTGTGGGAACAAGACGCATATCGCCAGCCCGATGGCCTGAATCAAGAGAAACGGCAGGGCCGAACGGAAAATGATACCCATGGTAATTTCCGGCGGCGCAACGCTTTTCAGATAGAACAGGGCGTAACCGAAGGGCGGGCTGAGAAATGACATCTGCATGTTCACCATATAGACCACCCCGAACCACAGCGGAATATCGGTCGGCGCGACACCGGGCAACCCGAGCAACCCGTCGAAGCTGAGACTCTTCATCAGGGGCACGAAGATCGGCACCGCCAGAAGCAAAATACCGACCCAATCGAGAAACATGCCTAGAATGATCAGCACGATCATCATGATCAGCAGGATGCCGTAAGGGCCTAGCCCGGTTCCGATCAGAGTCTCGGAAACGAATTGCTGGCCACCCTGCAGGATGTAGAACCCGACGAATATGCTGGCCCCGAAAATGATCCACAGCACCATGGCCGATGCCTTGAGGGTGGTGACCGCCGCCTCGCGGGTTCCCTGCCAGGTCAGCCGCCGGTGCATGGCCGACACGAACAATGCGCCGAATGTGCCGATCCCGGCTGCCTCGACCGGCGTCGCGACGCCGGTAAAAATCACTCCCAGCACCAGAACGATCAACGCCATGGGCGCAACGATACCCTTCAGCAGCAGCAGCTTGCCAAACAGATCGACCCGTTCATCCAGCGGCAGCGACGGACCCATTGCGGGATTGATGTAACAGCGCGCCGTGACATAGAAGATATAAAGCCCGGACAGGATCAAGCCCGGGATCACCGCGCCGATGAACAATTCGCCGACCGATTGCTGCGCCACCACCGCGAAAATGATGGCGAGGATCGAGGGCGGTATCAGAATGCCCAGCGTACCGCCGGCCAGGATGGACCCGCAGGCCAGCTTGGGATCATAGCCCCGTTTCAACATGGCCGGCAGGGCGAGAATGCCCATGGTGACTTCCGCCGCCCCGATCACGCCCACCATGGCGGCCAGGATGGTGGATGCGATGATCGTCGCCGACGCCAGCCCGCCGCGAAGCCCGCCAAGCAGCTTGTAGACGACGTCGAACAATTCCTCGATCAGCCCGGCGCGTTCCAGCATGGCCGCCATGAAGATAAACAGCGGGATCGCCGAAAGCTGGTAGTCGGTCATGAACGGAAATATACGCGACGGCAAAATGTTCAGCGCCGACAGATCGCCGAAGACGAACAGGAAGATGCAGCCCAGTCCCCCGGTCACGAATGCCAGCGGAAGCCCGGCCATCAGCAACATGGCCAGACCGCCGAACATGAAGAACGTCAACCACGCGATATCGATTTCCAGCCCCATGAATCAGGCTCCCAACCGGCGAAAATAGATGACATCGCGGGACAGCTTGGCGATCCCCTGCAGCAAAAGCACAAGCGCGCCAAGCGCGATGGTCATTTTTACCGGCCAGAACTGGATCGCCCATTCTGTAAAGGAAACCTCGAGAACCTGGATGGAATCCAGCGCGAAGATGGCGCCCGTCACCATCAGGGTCAGGGTAAACACGAAGAAAAAGAAAGACGACACGATATCGGTCAAAACCTGGGCGCGGATGCTCAATTGTTCATGGAGCACATCGACCCGGACATGGGACCCTTCGCGCAGCGCAAAAGCGCCGCTCAGCAGATATTGCATGCCGAACATCAGGAACATGCTTTCATGGGCCCAGTTGGTCGGAGAATTGAATACGTAGCGCGCGATCACCTCGTAATAATAGACGAACACGGCGATGATCGACCAATAGGCGACGAAATGACCGCACCAGCCGCTGATCCCATCCGCCAGCCGGGTGACCGGCGTATGAATGTCGCTGCGCGCATCGTCCAGAGTGCCCCGCTGCATGACGATGTATTCGGCGGGGGGCGGCATATGGGCCTCGAGGACCAGACAGCGCCGCCGCATTCCGGGCAACAGAAAAAAATCGATCATCAGAAGAATGACCACGACAGCGGCAAATCCGCCCGAAAATGCAGACCACTGATCCAGGTCCAGATTCATTTGCGCCATATGCTCGCGGGCGGGCTCCAGGGCCTGCTTCGCCATGGCGAGTTTTTCGGCGGCGCCATCACGGCCTTTTTCAAGCGCCTTGGCGAAGCGTTCAATATTGAACTCCACGCCCTTGAGCGCGTTATGGGCTTCCGATGTCCCATTGCGCGCGGCCCCGGCATGCTTGTTGCCATAGAGAACCAGCACGAACAGGGCCACGTAAACGAATCCCATCGACACGGTTCGTAAATAGAAACGGTGCAACCCGACGAACCCGGCGGTCAGCCACAACAGATATGAAATCTGCGCGGTCACCCGCTCGCGGGGACCGATGCGCTGTTCCTCGCGCTTGACCATATACATGGCGATCAGGGGAAACAGGATCAGCCCCGGCCAATACATCAGATGGGGCATTTCAAAGGTCAGGCTCGGCAACCGTATCCAGCCCGGCAACACGGCATGCATCCACAACGCAACGGTTTCGGCAATCGCCGTCATTTAATTTCTCGGAAAGCGGCGGGGGACGTCTTTCCGACGTCCCCCTCGTTGGTAACAAGCTCTGGAACAAGCCCGGCTTGCGGGCTTAGCTCCATTTAAGCTTCTGGCCCTTGATCTGGTCAGGCGTCACATAGCCGAGGCTGCCCGACATCATGTAGTCGAGCTGGATTTTGAACGCCTGCGCGGCGTCCTTGTCCTTGTTGGCCCATGCAAACCAGCGCGGCACGGCAAGCTTGGTGAACGCTTCCACATCTTCCTGGGACAGACGGGTCACCACGGTGCCCGCTTCCTCGAACTTCTTCCATGCCT